>JAQVOZ010000021.1 GCA_028702365.1 Candidatus Omnitrophota bacterium
CTTGGCAGAAACAAAATAATAATGCTTCGGCAATTCAGGCCGGTAATTAACTCTTATATTTACGAACTTCCCGCAGGGACACTTGAAAAGAATGAACGGCCTCTTGATTGCGCTCGCAGGGAAGTAATTGAAGAAACAGGACCTAAAAGCAACAAACTTATTAAGCTTGGTTTAATCATTCCTGTTCCCGGATATTCCACAGAGAAAATTTTTATTTATAAAGCGCAAAATCTGATTAAAACAAAACAGCTTCACCAAAAAGACGAAGTTATAGAAGTCTTTATATTTACTAAAAAACAAATTCAAAAAATGTTTAAGGAAGGAAAAATAATAGATGCAAAAACAATTTGCGGCCTTGCGTTATGCGGGTGGCTAAAGGAGGCTAACTAGAAATGAGTAGAAACAAAAGCGCACGAGATATCCTGATTTTAATCGTTGTTTCTGGTTTGCTGTTTTTATTGGGAAATAACATAATAAGCCTTACCAATGACAACGAAGTTTTTTATGCCCAAACCGCCAAGGAAATGATTCAGCAGAATACCTGGTCAACCCCTTATTTATTCGGACAGCCTCAGTTTGAGAAGCCGATTTTTTCATACTGGCTTTTTAAGTTAGCTTTTGTAATTTTTGGAGTTAACGCAGCTGCTGCGCGTTTCTTCCCCGCAATCTTTGGAATATTAGGCGTAGTTACGCTTTACTGGCTTGGTTTACTTGGATTTAAAGACCGTTCGAAGGCGTTCCTCTCAAGTATTATTCTAATGTCCGGCGGCATGTATATAGGCCTGGCCAAATCAGTATTTACGGATATGTTTTTTTCGGTACTTATCATGATGTCGTTTTTATTTTTCTTTTTCGCCTATGCTAACCAAAAGAAAAAGCTAATCGGATTGATACTTTCGGCAATCTGCATGGGTTTTGCAGTTTTGACCAAGGGGCCACTTGGCATATTGATACCGTTTTTAGCCGTAGTTGCCTTTTTATTAATTAAGAAAAATTTAAAATTTCTATTTTGCAAAGACGCATTATGGGCTTTCTTGTTTTTGTTTATAACAGTAGCCCCATGGTATATGCTGATGATTCAAAAATATGGAAATACTTTTATAAATGAATTTATTTTAAATGATAATTTAAGAAGAGCGGTAGAAGCTCAGCACGGCGGGCACGATACCTGGTATTATTACCCTTCTTTAATTGTCTCCGGCATGCTCCCCTGGAGTTTATTTGTCTTGGGAGCTTTGGTTTTTTTATATAAAGGGGTAAAGCAAAAAGAGAATTCGTTCTATATTTTTCTGCTTTGCTGGATAGGTTCGGTGTTTTTGATATTTCAGGCTGCGCATTCTAAGGTGGCAAACTATATTTTTCCTGTATTTGCGCCAATAGCGTTGCTTACGGGAGGCTTTATCCGCGATATTTTAAGCAATAACAAACATAAAAGTATTTTATATGTAGTTTTATCTGTAATATCATTTTTTGTTTTGGCTATTCCAATCGCTTTGTTTTTTAGTTCTCAGAAATACGCAAATTACATAACTAACCGCGCAGGAGTGTACTTTTTAGTTACCGGTTTTTTATTATTAGCCGCAGCCATTTTGTTTTGCATATACAGAAAAAAACTGTCAGCAGCTATTTATCTGGTGGGGGCGATGGTTCCGATATTTTTATGCAGTTTGCCGCTTACGCATAATAATTTTGAGCCTTATATTTCCTCGAAAGACGCCTCGGAATATTTATTGAAAAACTCCAGGATAGACAACACTATAATTTGCTCAAAAACTTTTGTCCGCGGAGTAAAATATTATACCGATTGTGATGTCGCAGTGTTAGATATGTCCGGTAAGCAGTTTTTTAGCAAACACCCGATAATCTTCCTGTCTTCGGACCATGCGCTTAGGGAATTTTTGTTAAAGCAGGCAACGACCTATTGCATAGTGGGTAAATCTTCAGTGGGAGATATAAAGCGTGCAGCCGCCGCTGATTTTGAGGTTAATGTTTTGAAAGTAATCGGCAATGAATACATTATAAAGGTAAAACGTCTTGGGGCGTAGGCGGATTACTTATTGCTTCTTTGAATATTTTTGAAGCAAAAACCAGCCATCCGGTATGTGACGGCATGTGTTGTTCGGGCCGGGTTTTGCCGCGGCGAACAAGTATGTTTCGAATAAAAACTTCTATACTGTCAATATTAATAAACCCTTTTTCTTCAAGCGCGAATACTGTTTTTGTAAGCTGTTCAAAGGTGGGGCATATGGTTGCAAGGCGCGCGCCGCCTTTTAGCGCTTTATAGGCAGCGTCAATTAAGTCCCACTGGCTTCCAATGTCAATCATTACAAAATCAACTTCGCTTTCGTCATAACTGTCAGTTACTTCACGAAGTTTAAACTCAACATACTCGCTAAGCCCGTATTTTTCAATATTCTTTTTGGCGTTTTCAAGAAACTCTTCATTCCTGTCGTAACTGTAAACTTTTCCTCCGGGCCTTACGAAATTTGCTAATGCCGTTGTGAGCGCTCCGCTTCCGCCGCCTGATTCAATGACTCGTGCCCCGGGAAATATATGCGCTCTTGTGAGTATTATTCCAATATCTTTAGGATAAAGAATCTGGGTTTTCCTTTTTACTTTCATGACCATTTCGTGAAGGTATGGCCTTAAAATGTAAAAAGAATGCTTTAAGTTTGTATCTATTTTTTGTCCGAATTCTTTGCCGACTATGTCTTTTAGTTCAAGGTAGCCCAAATCAGTATGAAGCCTGCCGCCTTGTATTTTTATAAGGTAATTACGCTTTTCGTCTTTATAGAGAAATACCAATTCTCCTTCATTAATCATAATAGGTATAATAATACAATTTAAAGCACAATTTTGCAATATAAAACACGAATATTCACATTATAGAAAAAGCCTTGCAAAATAAAGAGTATTGTAATAAACTTTTAACACTGATTGCTTTTATCGATAATCTTGTAACCAATTTACAATGAAATACATATTCATAGTTCCAGACGGAGCAGCAGATTATCCTAACGAAATATTAGGCGGTAAAACGCCGCTGGAAGCTGCGGATAAGCCTTTTATGGATTCTCTGGCAAAAAAAGGGATCCTTGGAAGGGTGAAAACTGTTCCTTCAGGGTTTCAGCCGGCAAGCGACGTAGCGAACCTTTCGCTTCTTGGATATGAGCCGGAAAAATATTATTGCGGCCGCGGACCGCTTGAAGCTGCCAATTTCGGAGTGGATTTAGAAGAAGGCGATTTAGCTTTTCGTTGCAATCTTATCACTGAATCCGAAGGAAAACTTCTTGATTATAGCGCAGGGCATATCAGCGACAGAGAGGCCCGCATACTCATAGAATATCTGGATAAAAATCTTGGAACAGAAGAGATAAAATTTTATGCCGGAAAAAGTTACCGTCACCTTATGGTATATAAAAAAGGAGCCAATCTCTCGCTGGATAAACTTAATTTTTCTGCTCCGCACGATATCATGGGAAGGCCCGTTAAAAAGCATTTACCTTCCGGGCGAGGAGCAGAACACATAATTAAGCTTATGAACCGCTCAAAAGAACTTTTGAAGGACCACGAAATAAATAAAGTACGTATAGATTTAGGAGAGAACCCCGCCAATATGATTTGGTTATGGGGTGCGGGCCGTAAACCGTCAATTCCCGCGTTCAAAGAAAAATTCGGCAAAACCGGCGCGGTAATTTCCGCAGTCGACCTTATAAACGGCATAGGAAAAATTATAGGCCTGAAAGTTATTGAAGTTCCCGGCGCTAACGGCTATTATGATACTAATTATAAAGGAAAAGCCGAAGCAGCATTGGAAGCTTTAAAAGAACATGACTTTGTATTTATCCACATAGAAGCAACGGATGAAGCAGGGCATAACAATGACTTAAGAATGAAAATTACCTGCATAGAGCGTATAGATAAACTTGTCGTCGGCACTATTATGGAAAAAATGAAAGGCGAAGATTACCGGATTATAGTTGTTCCGGACCATCCTACGCCTGTTTCAAAACGTACGCATACCGATGAGCCTGTCCCGTTTGTTATAGCCGGCAGCGGAATAATAGCTGAAAATTTTTCCTCATATTCCGAAACCGAAGCTGCTAATTCAAACCTTTATTTTTCAAGCGGGATAGAGTTGATGAAGTATTTTATTGGCAAGTAATTTTAATCCTTTTGCCGAAATTCCCTGTCCGCCTTTGGCAGTCAGGCTCGTGGATGTGCCCTTGGGCAAGCCGAGCGGGACGTTGCCCGCTTTAAGCGGGCGAATAAAAAAGGCCTACGGGTTGTGCCTATGCGGGTTCCAGTATCAAAGGTAAACATATACTTGCTCTGGGAAAACGAAAGTTGTAAAATTGTTGGTGAGCAAAATTATGCAAAGTAAATTAATAGTACAAAAATACGGCGGCTCGTCAGTCGGCGATGTAGGCCGGATTGAAAGGGTTTGCGATAAAATAATTTCCTATGCAAAAAAAGGAAATAAACTTGCGGTTGTAGTTTCGGCAATGGGAGATACAACTGATGAGCTTATAGAGTTAGCCAAGAAAATAAACCCTAACCCGGAAGAGCGGGAAATGGATATGCTTATATCAACCGGAGAGCAGATATCATCTGCGCTCTTGGCAATGGCAATACATAAAAGGGGGCACGAAGCAATTTCCTTTACCGGTTCCCAGGTAGGCATTATTACCGACAAATACCACACAAAAGCAAAGATTTTAAAAATTGAAACCGACAGGATAAAAAAAGAACTGACGGCAGGAAAAATCGTAATTGTCGCAGGTTTCCAGGGCAAAAGCACAAAATCGGAAATTACAACATTGGGCCGCGGTGGTTCTGATTTAAGCGCCGTTGCTTTGGCAGTTGCACTTGGCGCAGATATGTGCGAAATCTATACTGATGTAGAAGGTATTTATACCGCAGACCCGCGCATTATCAAAAATGCAAAAAAATTAAGCTTTATAACTTTTGATGAAATGCTTGAGCTTGCTGCAAGAGGAGCACAGGTCATGCAGACAAGGGCTGTTGAGGTAGGAAAAAAATTTAATATGCCGATATACGTTAAATCGAGTTTTTCCGAAAAGGAGGGAACCGTAATCATGGATAAACTTCCGCATATTGAGGAGTCTGTTGTAAGGGGCGTAGCCCTAACCGAAAACGAGGCTAAAATTACTATTTGTGATGTTCCGGATAAGCCGGGTATTGCTGCAAGGATATTCAACGATTTGGCCCGCGAAAGCGTCAATATAGATATGATAGTTCAAAACGTAAGCCACAAGAAAATGACGGATATTTCTTTTACGGTTCCCAAAGACAAAATTGCAAAGACGCTTAAAGTATCCAAAAAGATTGCAGATAATATTGGGGCCGGCGGAATTATTTCTGACGAGGCAATTGCTAAGGTTTCGGTGGTTGGCGTTGGAATGAAGTCGCAGTCAGGAGTCGCTGCAAAATGTTTTTCCTGCCTGGCAAAGCATAAAATTAACATTGAAATGATTTCTACTTCAGAAATAAGTATTTCCTGCGTAGTTAAAAAAGACTTAGGCAAAGAAGCATTAAAGGTTTTGCACAAAGAATTCGGGCTCGATAAGATAAAAGGATAAAAAGCTATCAATCTGGCTTAAGCGTTATTAAGCCGGTTGGTGCTAAAAGCTTGGAAGATGGAAAAAATATTTATTTACGACACAACACTGCGCGATGGAGCACAAACTGAAGGTATTTCTTATTCGCTGCGCGATAAAATCGATATAACTAAAAAACTTGATGATTTTGGAATAAGTTTTATTGAAGGGGGCTGGCCTTATTCAAACCCCAAAGATAAAGAGCTTTTTGAATATTTCAGGAAGCACTCTTTAAAAAAAGCAAAAATAGTCCCTTTTGGCTCAACCGCGCACCCGGCAAGCCCTGCATCAAAAGATAAAAATCTGTTAAGCCTTATAAAAAGCGATACCGAATATGTAACAATTTTTGGTAAAACCTGGGATTTGCACGTAAGAGATATTCTTAAAATACCTCTCGAAGACAACCTTAAAATAATTTTTGAAAGCGTAAAATTTTTGAAAAAAGAAGGTAAAAAAGTTTTCTATGATGCCGAGCATTTTTTTGACGGTTTTAAAGCTAACCCCGAGTACGCACTAAAAACCATACGCGCGGCTTGTGACGCAGGAGCCGACCTTGTTATTTTCTGCGATACAAACGGAGGAACTCTTACCGGCCAGGCGTGTGATGTGATAAAGCAGGTAAAAGAAAAATTATCTATAAATGATTTCGGAATGCATTGCCATAATGATTTGGATTTAGCGGTAAGTAATTCTATTTCTGCGGTTAATTTCGGCTGCTCACATATCCAAGGGACAATAAATGGTTATGGAGAACGCTGCGGCAACGCCGATTTGGTTTCGATTCTGGCGATACTTCAGCTTAAGATGGGCTACGATATCGTGCCTCAAGCTAAAATGCAAACCCTGTCGCACCTTTCTCATTATGTAAGCGAAGTAAGCAATGTTGCGTATCGCGATAACCACCCTTTTGTGGGAAAAAGCGCATTTGCCCATAAGGGAGGAATCCATATAGATGCAGTAATCAAGAACCCGCTTGCTTACGAGCATATATTGCCGGCCTCGGTAGGCAATAAAAGCAGGTTTATAGTTTCAGAGCTTGCAGGCAAATCTACTCTGGTTGTAAAAGCCAAAGAACTGGAATTTGATTTGGATAAGAAATCTGCGCAGGCAAAAAGAATCCATAAGCTTATACAACAGCTTGAAAGAGAGGGGTTCCAATTCGAGGCAGCAGAAGGCTCTTTTAAGCTTCTGTTACAGAAAGAATTTAAAAAATATAAAAAGTTTTTTAGCCTTTTAGGGTTTAGGGTAAGCGTTGAAAAGAGAGAAGACGGCCGCCTGATATCAGAAGCCGTCATCAAGCTTAAAATAAATGGCAAAATGGAGCATAGTGCTGCTGAAGGAGACGGCCCGGTTAATGCACTGGATAATGCTTTAAGAAAAGCTCTCGCCAAATTTTATCCAACTATTTCAGAAATGCACCTCACTGATTTTAAGGTAAGAGTGCTTGATGAAAAAAGCGGTACAGCCGGTAAAGTACGCGTTCTTATACAGTCGCAAGACGCGGATGAAGACTGGTCAACGATAGGTGTTTCGGAAAATATAATTGAAGCAAGCTGGCAGGCCCTGCTTGACTCCGTTGAGTACAAACTTCTAAAAGACTCTAAGAAAAAAACGCATTCTTAGTTGCCTTTTAATCCAAAACAAACATTTTTATTATTTGTTATCCATTCTAAGTCTTTATTTTAATCTAAAATCATGCCCAAGAAAAACATTAAGGCTTATTTTGAAGTAAAAAATAACGATTTTTTCTATTATCCTCCACGAGAGCCAACAGATAAATTTTCCCATAGCTTGAAGTTAGAGGGTAAGTGGCTGCTTTCCGGCGGTAACCTCATATTCATTGCAGATGAGTCTTACAACACAGTTTTTGGCCAAAGCATAAGTTTTTCAACTAAGCTGGAAAAAGCTTCAAAAAATTACATCCGATTCAGCGCGCTTAAAAGAACTACGCCAAAATTGCATTGCCGTACATTACTTCAGTTTGACGGCCACTGGAAGGCGGACAGCCGCAATAATCTGATTTTTGCAATTAAAAGAGGCAGCACATTCGATGAGCTTTCCTTCGGTAATAATTGGCAGGTTACCAAAGAAAACAATATTTTGTTGCTTTATAAAAGAAGGTTCCTCAAGAAAGAAATAATAAGTTCATTGGTGCTTGATGGCAGTTGGGGGCTTGGAAAAAATGCGCTTGAATTTGCGATAGAAGGTTCGGGCAAAGATAAAATTAAATTCGACCTTGCTTTGGCCGCAAATACAGTAATAATAAAGAAAGAGAAAATAGCTTTAACGATAGGGCTAAGAAAAGATTCAGCAAAGTCCATTGCCTTGTATGGAAGGTGTAAATATTCTAAAGATAGATTTGAATTTACGGTAAGACCCGGCAAGGAAACATTAACCTGGATTTTTAAGCTGAATAAGCACTTATCCAGCGACAAAGAATTAATTTTTGAGCTGATAAATGAAAAAAATAAGCCTTTGGGTGCGCAAATTACTTTTTCAAAACGCCTCGCATCAGGCGGAAATTTGTTTATCCGGGCAAAGGCCGGACAAGATAAGCGCATAGAAGCAGGTTTGTATTTGCCGTTTTAATCCCTTTACCAGATGACCGCGGGCTGCCGAAGGCGTGCCCGCGGTCAAATAGTGGAGCGGGACGTCGCCCGCTTAAAGCGGGCGAAAAAAAATGGCCTACGGGCACGCCTGTCCAACAGGCTGAAAAATTTTGTTGTCTTTCGGTATTTATTCATTAAAATAAAGCAATATGAGAAAAAAGACCCTTATACTATTACTGAGCTTGTTGGTTTTTGCGCCGGCTTATGCAGAAACAATAATTTTAAAGAACGGAAAAACAGTTGAAGGTAATATTGTCGAAAAAACCGATAAATATATAAAGATAGACGTTCTTGGCATCGCAGTAACTTATTACCTTGATAATATAGAAAGTATAGACGGAAAGAATATTACGCCTGCCGCCGCCGCAAAAGAGCCGGAAGTAAAAAAAGAAACCGGCAACGTGGAAGAAAAAATAAAATTTGAACCGCAGCCGGCGAAAAAGAACATTTCACTGGGCGAAGTCAAGGAAGCCCAAGAATGCTTTCAAAAAGGCATAGATTATTTTAAAGAAAAAAAATATGACGAAGCAATTGTTGAATTTGAAAAAGCATTGAAAATTGACCCCAATCTTGCAGAGGGCTATTATGGGTTGGGTTATGCTTATTGTTATAAAAATCAGTGCGAAGCGGCTATTCCATATTTTCAGAAGGCAATAGAACTTTCGCCGAATTATGCAGATGCTTATAACGCGATGGGTTATGCCTACAGTATTTTAGGTAAATACGATGACAGTATAAATTATTATTTAAAAACATTAAAAATAAAAGAGGATAACTTGGAGGCTCTAAACGGCTTAGGCTACTCTTATGCTTCAACGGGAAAATATGAGAACGCGATAAGTTATTTCAAGAAAGCTATAAAAATTAACCCGGAATACGCCCCTGCCTACAGCGGATTGGGCATACTTTATTACTCTCTTGCCCAATTTCTGGATTCAAAGGAAAATTTTCTAAAAGCACGGGAACTGTTTAAAAAAAATAACGATGAACAAGGGGTAAAAGCTGTCGAGGAATACCTGAACAAGCTCCCTGAAGCCAACTAAAAGCACCTGCCTTTTGCTTAAATTATGCTAAAAAGCACTTATTGTCTTTTGGGGCTTAAGTGATATAATTTATAGCCGTACTTTCAAAAGGCCGATTTTATAATGATATTAAGGATTATTAACCAATCAAACTGACAGATGAAAGGCGCAAATATATTAATTGAGAGTTTACTGAAAGAAAACGTTGAGGTTATTTTTGGCTATCCCGGCGGCTCGGTTTTGCCGATTTTTGACGCTCTTTTCGATGCCCCTGTAAAATTCATACTTCCCAGGCACGAACAGGCAGCAGCACACATGGCTGATGGTTATGCGAGAGCAACAGGCAAGGTGGGCGTTTGTCTTGCAACCAGCGGTCCGGGCGCGACAAATTTAACTACCGGCATCGCTACTGCTTATATGGATTCTATACCAATGGTCGCCATAACCGGCCAGGTAAAAACTTCATTAATTGGAAACGATGCATTTCAGGAAGCTGACGTTACGGGGATAACCAGGTCAATAACTAAACATAATTATCTTGTCAAAGACGTCCGCGATTTAGCGCGTACGATAAAAGAAGCGTTTCATATAGCGCGTACCGGCCGGCCCGGCCCTGTGCTCATTGATATACCGGTAGACGTACAACAGCAAGATACGGAATTTGTGTGGCCGGAAGAAGTAATCATCCGCGGATATAAACCTACTTATTTCGGACATCCCGGACAAATTAAAAGATGCGCAAAGCTGATAAGTTCTGCCAAAAAACCTGTGATTTATGCAGGAGGCGGAGTTATAAGTTCGGGAGCACACCGCGAGGTTAGGGAACTGGCGGAAAAAATCCAGGCGCCCGTAACAATGACTTTAATGGGTTTGGGTAGTTTTCCTGAAACGCATGAACTCTCCTTAGGTATGCTTGGTATGCACGGAACAGCTTACGCAAACCATGCGATAATGGAAGCGGATTTAATTATTGCCATAGGCGCCCGCTTCGACGATAGAGTAACCGGAAGAATCGATGCGTTCGCGCCAAATGCAAAAGTTATACACATAGATATTGACCCTTCTTCGATAAGCAAAAATGTAAGAGTGGATATTCCTATCGTAGGCGATGTTAAACACGTTTTGGGCCAGCTTCTTGAAGAAATAAAAGACACTTGCGATACGCCTGCCTGGATTAAAACAATTGAAGGCTGGAAGAAAAAATATCCTTTAGTTTACAAAGATAAAAAACGAATAAGCCCTCAATATATAATGGAAGAAATATATGAAGTTACAAAGGGAGAAGCTATCATAACAACAGAAGTCGGCCAAAACCAGATGTGGGCAGCTCAGTGGTATAAGTACACGCATCCGCGCAGTTTTATTTCAAGCGGAGGATTGGGCACGATGGGTTTTGGTTTTCCGGCAAGCATGGGCGCTAAAATGGGTTGTCCCGACAAACAGGTTTTCGATATAGCAGGGGATGGTTCAATTCAAATGAACATACAGGAATTGGCTACCTGCGTTTGCAATAAAATAAACGTAAAAGTTGCAATACTTAATAACGGCTACCTTGGTATGGTCAGGCAATGGCAGGAATTATTTTATAAAAAACGCTATTCCTACACTTGTATATCCGGCCCCGATTTCGTAAAGCTTGCCGAAAGTTACGGCGCTGTCGGAATACGTGTTACGAAAAAAGAAGAAGTGCGTAAGGCTTTAGAAAAAGCAATATCGATAGATAACGTCGTATTCATAGATTTCCATATAGAACAGGAAGAAAATGTTTTCCCGATGGTCCCTGCGGGAGAAGCCATAAACAGAATGATTGGTGGTATGGCTTAAGGCGCAGATGGCCACAGATCAGTCTGCCAAACCTTTGTACGACAGGCTGGGATGATCGCAGATAAAAAATCTGTGATTATCAGCTTACAAATCTGTGTTAATCTGTGCATGAGGAGCGAAGCGACGAATGAGGCATACAATATCTGTTACAGTCGAGAATAAACCCGGAGTTCTTGCGCGTGTTGCCGGGCTGTTTAGCGCAAGAGGCTATAATATTGCATCTCTTGCAGTAAGCGAAACGCTGGATCCGACAATATCATACATGACCATGGTTGTTGAGGCGCAAGACGAGAAAATATTGGAGCAGATTAAAAAACAGCTTAACAAGTTAATAGATGTTATCACAGTCACCGATTTTACAAAGAAAGAGCATGTTGACAGGGAGCTTGTTCTTTTGAAAATAAAATATTCCGCAAAAGACAAAGCGAAGATAGAATCAATTTTAGATAAATATGCAGCCAAGATTGTTTCTCGTAAGGAGAATGTGGCAATAATTGAGGCAATGGGCGATCAGGACCAGATAAAGCAGCTTTTATCTGGCTTGCAGCAATTTGAGATACAGGAAATGGTCAGGACCGGGAAATTAGCTATAGCATAGAGGGCAGACGACAGAGAAAAATCTTAACTCTGAATTATTATTGTTGTCCCTTGCGTTCGAAGCGCTTCGGGTTAATTTTCGCCCGAGGCGAAAATTAAGGAGGTTTGACATGGCAAAGGTGTATTACGACAAAGATGCGGATTTGAATATTTTAAAAGGAAAAACTATTGCAATCATCGGCTATGGTATACAAGGCCGCGGACAGGCATTGTGCCTTCGCGATTCAGGCTGTAATGTCGTAGTTTCAGAGATGCAGGGAACTCCCAATTATGAACAAGCAAAAAAAGACGGTTTTAATCCTGTCTCAGCCAGCGAAGCGGCTAAAGAGGCGGACATAATACA
>JAQVOZ010000202.1 GCA_028702365.1 Candidatus Omnitrophota bacterium
GTGTCCGGCATCAAGAGAGTTAAACATTGGGAAACGGTCGCGAAGGAAACCTTCAATTTCCTCTTTACTGTGGTATCTTTTTCCGCCATATTTACTTTTTTTGTCATAAACAGGGTCATAGATAAACGACCAAAAATTACTCCAGTCGGATTCACTAAAGCCAGCAAATACATCAGGAATAAACTGTTTAAGCCTTTCCTCTCTGTCTATAAAAGTAGCTTTCTTTCTTCTTGAAGGCTTCCATTCCATTTTGATATTGGAAGTTCTTGTATTTATCATTTTTGAAAATTCACCGAAAAATTTTTTTACTTCGTACTGGAAAGGAAGGTTGTCTGCGTTATTCCTGAGGTTTACGACAAAAAAAACTATAATTACTAGTACAAAAATAGCAACTACGTTTACTACATATTTCATATGAAATACCGCTTAGCATGCCCGGAATATTTAATGTGTCCTCCACAGCCCCAACTTAGGAGGATTATCCGCCTTCGGGCATACCATTAAGTAGCACCCGTCAAAGCTGTCACCGCTATTAGCCCCCTGAGGGCACAGGCGAATAAAATAATCAAATTAGCCTGTTTAAGGCATCAAGATACGCTTTCGCTGATGCCTCTAAGATATCAGTGCTTGCACCTTTGCCATGAATATATTTGCCTTTAGCTTGTATTTCTACCCTTGCAAGCCCCTGGGCGTCACGGCCTTTCGTAATCGCTTCCAGGCCGTAGGTAATGAGTTTCGTTTTTATTTTAGTAATTTTGTCTATAGCCTTATAACAGGCGTCCACGGGCCCGTCTCCGCTTGATTTTGCTTCATATATTTTCTTTTTATATTTTATTTTTACTGTTGCTTGCGGATTTATGTCGGTGCCGGTAAAAACCCTGATAGAAGAAAGTTCGTAGCCTTTTTGCTTTTCTCTTGTTTCTTCTTCAACCAAAGCAACAAGATCATCATCAAAAATTTCTTTTTTCTTATCGGCCAGCTCTTTGAATCTTTTAAAAATCAAATCTATTTTTTTATCATCGAGTTTAAGGCCCAGATTTTTTAACCTTGCCATAAGCGCGTGGCGGCCGGAATGCTTGCCTAACACAAGCCCGCCCTTTTCCATTCCCACGTCTTTAGGGTCAATTATTTCATAAGTTGTCCGTTTTTTCAAAACCGCATCCTGATGTATACCGCTTTCATGCCTGAAAGCATTGTCTCCGACTATGGCTTTATTGGGCGGAACAACGAATCCGGTAAGAGTACTGACGGTTTTGGATGTACGGCAAAGCTCTTTTGTGTTTATGTTATTGTAGAATTGCCCGAACACATCTTTACGCGTTTTTATAGCCATAACTATTTCTTCAAGAGAGGCATTGCCTGCGCGTTCACCTATTCCATTTACCGTGCAATGCACCTGCCGGGCACCTCCCAAAACCGCAGAAACAGAATTAGCAACAGCCATACCCAAATCGTCATGGCAATGTATGGAAATTACCGCTTTGTTTATATTCGGCACGTTACCGGATATTGAAGAAATCAGGGAACTTATTTCGTGCGGATAGCTGTAACCTACAGTGTCGGGAATATTTATTGTTTTTGCTCCTTCATTTATAGCCATTTCAACTACTTTAAACAAAAAATCTTTTTCGGTGCGCGTTGCGTCTTCGGGAGAAAATTCTATGTCTTCAAAATAGTTACGCGCGAGACGAAGCGCATATCTGCCTAAATCCAGAATCTCTTCTTCGGCTTTTTTAAATTTGTACTGAAGATGAATTTTTGAGGTAGCGAGAAAAACGTGAATACGGGGATTTTTTGCTTTACGTAAAGACTTATAGACCGCCTCTATGTCAGCCTTAACGCATCTGGCAAGACCGCATACTATGCATTTTTTTATATTGCGGGCGACAGAATCAACTGCGTTAAAATCCCCGGGGCTTGCTATAGGAAAACCTGCCTCAATCACATCTACTCCGAGGCGTTCAAGTTGATATGCAACTTCCAGTTTCTGCTCGGCAGTCAAAGATGCGCCGGGTGCCTGCTCGCCATCACGTAATGTTGTGTCGAATATTATTATTCTTTCCATTTTTAGCTCTCAGCTCTCAGCTTTCAGATATCAGCTGCCCATCAAGGGCACCCCCTTGGGGGCTGAAAGCCGATACCTGATGACTGACAGCTTATTTTTTCATCCACGGCATCATTTCGCGTAATTGTTTGCCTACTTCTTCAATCTTATGCCCATCTCCTGCTTTTAAAAGACTGTCGAAATTTTTTCTGCCTGTTTCATTTTCATTAATCCATTCTTTGGCGAATTTTCCTGAACGTATTTCTTTAAGAATCTTTTTCATTTCTTTTCTGGTTCTTTCATTGATTATGCGCGGGCCCCTTGTTAAATCTCCGTAACAAGCTGTATTTGAAACTCTGCGGCGCATTCCGCTTATGCCGTACTCCTGAATCAAATCAGTGATAAGTTTTAATTCATGTAAAACTTCAAAATATGCGATTTCCGGCTGGTATCCTGCTTCAACCAACGTATCAAATCCTGCCTTAATCATTTCTGATACTCCGCCGCAAAGAACTGCCTGCTCTCCGAATAAATCTGTTTCTGTTTCTTCGGCAAAAGTGGTTTCAATTACGCCCATACGTGTGCCGCCTATTGCTTTTGCGTAAGCCAATGCGATCTGCTTAGCCTGTCCGGTTGCATCCTGATGCACTGCGACCAAACACGGTACGCCTTTACCTTCTTCATACATTCTTCTGACCAACGCTCCCGGGCCTTTGGGAGCAACCATGAATACGTCAACTTTTTTCGGCGGTTTTATCTGCTTGAAACGAATATTAAAGCCATGCGAGAAACAAAGAGCTTTTTCTTTTTTTAAATTTTCCTTGATGCTTTCGTTATAAACTTTCGCCTGCACATGGTCCTGTGTAAGAATTTGTATTATATCGGCTTCTTTCGCCGCTTCGGCTGCCGTAACAGGGTTAAATCCGTCTT
>JAQVOZ010000022.1 GCA_028702365.1 Candidatus Omnitrophota bacterium
TACGCTTTCAACCGGAAATTTTTCCTTTAAAACATTTATTTTTTCTATGAGAAAATTCATGAGCGGCTTGTTGCATACAGGCACCAGCGATTTTGGTAAATTTAGTGTTAAAGGGTACAATCTTGTACCGTAACCGGCAGCTAAAACAAGTATACGCATAGTGTATTTTTAAACCAGAAGTATTCTGTCAAAATCATCCTGTAGTATTTTCTTAAGTTCATCCTGGATGTATTTTTCTACTTCTTTAGCAGTAGCAAGTTTTACTGCTTTTTCGGCAATTGCCTTGGCATCTTCAAATTTAACATTTTTTATCAACTCTTTTATTCTAGGCACGCGCGGCGGCGGCATACTAAACTCATCGAGCTCAAACCCAAGAGTAAGAAATGCAAAAAGAGGTTCCCCTGACATCTCCCCGCACATTCCAACCCAGATATTATTCTGATGCGCTACATCAATTACGCTCTTTATAAGCCTAAGGACAGCCGGATGCCCGGGTTCATAGAGGTAAGCCACTTTTTCGTTTGCTCTGTCTACGGCTAAAGAATATTGTATTAAATCATTGGTACCGATTGAAAAAAAGTCGCTTTCCTTTGCCAAGATATCGGCAGTTAAGGCTGCCGAAGGCACTTCAATCATGCTTCCTATTGAGATTTTCTCATCGAAATAAACATTTTCGTGCTTTAATTCTTTTTTACACTCTTCTAATATTTTTTTTGCTTCCCTTAATTCCCCAACTCCGGAAATCATAGGAAACATCACCTTGACATTGCCTTCGACTGACGCGCGTAGTATTGCCCTGAGTTGTGTTTTAAAAACATCCGGCCGCGCCAAACAAAACCTTATGGCGCGCCAGCCCAAAAACGGGCTCATCTCTACGGGAACTTGCGGGTGCGAAAGAAATTTGTCTCCTCCTATATCAATCGTTCTTATGATTACCGAATATGGTTTCATCTTCCTTGCAACATTAAGATATGCCTTAAATTGTTCTTCTTCTGTCGGCAACTCGCGCCTGCCTAAAAATATATACTCTGTCCTGTAAAGGCCGACTCCTTCTGCGCCATACTCATGCGCCAGAGAAAGTTCCTCCGGCAGTTCTATGTTGGCGGAAACTATTACTTCTCTTTTATCCTGAGTTGTAGCTTTAAGCTTAGAAACGTGTATGGTTTTTATATCTTTCGTTATCTTAGTCAGCCTCTTCTGATATTCTTTTATAATTTTTTCCGCAGGATTTACAAAAACCATACCCTCCGAACCGTCAACTATAAGGCGCTCTCCGGATTTTATATTTATTGTAGCAACTTCCAGGCCTACAACAGCAGGTATTCCCAAGCTCCTTGCAATTATTGTAGTATGAGACGTCCTTCCGCCGACATCGGTAACAAATCCCAAAATATTTTCTTTCGGTAGACTTGCCGTTTGAGATGGAGAAAGATCATGAGCAACAATAATTACCTTTTCGCTTATGCCGGAAAGATTAATAGTTTCTTTTTTAAGAAGTTTTCTTAAAACTCTTCTTGAAACATCTTCGATATCTATTACTCTTTCCCGTAAATATTCATCTTCAAGCTTAAGCAAAGTATCAATATACTTTTTTATGCTCTGCGAAAAGGCATACTCCACATTTACTTTTTTTGTTTTTATCTGCTGGATAATATCCTCTATGAGGACTCTGTCTTCTAAAACAAGCAAGTGGGCTTCAAATACCTTTGCGTGGTCGAAACCTAAATCATGAAGAATCTTTTTTTGTAAATTTGATATCTCTTTTCGGGTTTCGATAAGAGCTTCTTCAAGGCGGTAAATCTCCTTTGAGATATCTTCATGAGATATTTTTGTTTTAGGCGCGGTAAGCTCTTCCTTGCCCAGCACTAAAGCTTTGCCTATGCCTATTCCACCGGAGGCGGCTATTCCTTTTAATTTATTCACTTTGTTTCTCCAAAAATTCTTTTATTTCCGCAAATGCCTCTTTAGCATCTACTCCTTCAATAATAATCTTAAGCGGGGCTCCGCAATTAACCCCCAAGCTTAAAATTGCAATTATTGATTTACCGTCAACGATTTCGCCTTCTTTTTCCAGCAAAATTTTTGAATCAAACTTGTTAGCAATTTGCACAAGTAATGCCGCAGGGCGCGCATGTAAACCATGCTGGTTGCTTACGATAATTTCCTCTTCAATCCTTTCCATTTTCTTTTATCATAATTGTATATATCCATGATTACTTTTGAGGTCTTTTCGTAATCATGATGAAGATAATCGCTTCTGCTTACGACATCCCCCTCAAATACTATAGCACCTAATTTACGTAAACGTTCCCTATCAAAAATCACAGGGAAAGACTTGTCCTGCGAATATCTTAAGAGCAAATTATACTCAAGACGGCCTGAATTTACCAAGCAATAGTTCATGATGTTTTTCTTGGAATGCGAAAGCAGCGCTTCCAGATGGTCGGCAGCGGTAAAACCGTCAGTTTCCCCGTGTTGCGTCATGACGTTGCATATAAAAAGCTTTGGAATGTTACGTTTAGCGATTTCTTCTGTTATCTGCTTTATAAGTAAATTTGGTATTATGCTCGTGAACAAACTCCCGGGACCAAGGATTATCATATCAGCTTCTCGTATAGCTGCTAAAGCTTCCGGGTTCGCCTGCGCATTTGGCGGCGTTAAATAAAGATTTTTTACCGGCTCTGTCCCGTCAGAGATTTTATCTTCCCCTTCTTTTATACTACCATCATTATACTCTGCCTTAATACGTATTTTGGCGAGGCTTGAAGGAATAACCCTTCCTCTTATGGCTAGGACCCGGCTGGATGCTTTAATCGCATCCTCGAAGCTTCCAGTAACCTGAGTCATCGCTGCAATAAAAAGATTACCAAAACTATGCCCCTTGATGCCGTCTCCTTCAGTAAATCTGTACTGGAAAAGATCCCTCATAAGCTTGGACGCTTCAGCCAATGAAACCAGACAGTTACGTATGTCTCCGGGCGGCAGCATTCCTAATTCTTCGCGAAGCCTGCCGGAAGACCCTCCCTCATCAGCAACCGTAACGATTGCACTTATATTTGAAGTATAGTCCTTCAGCCCCTCCAGAATCGTTGATAAACCAGTGCCTCCGCCTATAGCAACTATCTTTGGGCCCTTCGATAGAAACCTTTTTTCATAGATTATATCCAGCAAATTCTTATCTTCATCAGGGTATATAACTTCGAAAAAGCTTTTTATAAGGTAGGCTGTGCCGAAAATGAATAAACCTATGCCTGCAGTAAAAAGCGCGCGATATATAATCAGCGCCATCAAAGATCTTTCCCGCGACATAAGGTGAGATGAAACCAATATCAAAAATACGCCCAATAGAAGCAAAATAATCCATCTTTTTATTTTAAGTCCGGGATATAGCCACCTGATTATTTTTATAAATTTTTTCATGAAATAAGGCCTAACGGCAATTACTTGATTAATTGCTGCTGCTTATTTACGAGGGCGAGTACATCTTCACTAGTTGTGGCATTCTTTAGTTGTTGTACAAAATATTTATCGCGCAACATTCTTGCTAAAAAGGCAAGCATTTTTAAATGCAAACCCGCTTCTTTCTGGTTGGAAAGAAGAAGCGCTATGATATTTACCGGTTCCTGGTCAAGAGAGTCGAATTCAATACCCTCACGCGAAACAACAAAACAAAGCACAATATCTTTTACGGAATTTATCCTTGCGTGGGAAGAGCGATATATCCGCCTATTGCAGTTGAACCCATTTCTTCTCTCTGAAGCAGATTCTTCAGGATTTCTTTTTCACCATCTTTGCCAATTTTCTTTTTAGCAATAAGGTGCTCTAAGATAGCGGATAAAATTTTCTTTTTACTTTTTTGTTTTAATCCGACTATTATGCTATCTTTATCAAGGTAATCAAGAATATCTATATCCATAGTTTAAAATCCTTTGTTGTTAGTTCTTGTCATTATGCATTATGCGCAGTTATCAAACAACCACAAAAGTATGGAGCGGGCGATGGGTCAAAACGCTTCGTAAAAACACAACCCGCTCATTCTTCTCACTCAGGCTGCTTTGCTCAGAAACACTTTACCCCTTGTGCCTATTGTCGGTTAAATTTCCTGGCCGCATGCTCGGCTTCCAGCCAGTAAATTTAACCGAAGCACTTCGGGGTTATTTTATCCTGCCTTTGGCAGGATAAAATAAGCGGGCGATGGGAATTGAACCCACAACCTTCACGTTGGCAACGTGACGCTCTAGCCGGTTGAGCTACACCCGCTGGAAATTCTATAGGGCTCCGCCCCTTACATGACGCTCGCCTCGGAGTTGTTTCAGAGAAGTTTTTTCTCAGTTCGCTGTCACCCCGAAGCAAAACCAAAGAAGTAAATATCTAATAAATATTAAAGAACAGCTTTGCTAAATTTTATTTTTCAGCGGCACCGAGGCGAACTCGCCGAAGTGCCTATATAAATTTTTCAAACACGCAACAACACCGCAATGGAGAGCTACCTGCCACCTTAATTTTATTATCAAGACGGAAACTCCCGTCACGGAATAATTTTCACTTTTTATGCCGAGAGGGAGATTTGAACTCCCAAACCCTTTTACGGGTACTGGGTCCTAAGCCCAGCGCGTCTGCCAATTTCGCCATCTCGGCATTGCGTATGCCAATTCCGCCACCGCGGCGGCGGAAATTACTTACGAGGCTTCTTTTCGCCAAAATTTTCAAACAAACTGAAATTTATGAGCCGCCCGAGGGTCGAACTCGGCACACCCGCCTTAAAAGGGCGGTGCTCTACCAACTGAGCTAGCGGCCCGCTTGAGCATAAAACGATAATATCAATAAAAGAACAAAATTTTCGCTAATTCAGATACTTTATATTTAACAATCAGCAAGAATTGGCATTAAAAATTAGCAGAAATTAACGTTTTAGAATTCTTTAAGCTCTTTTTCTTTTTCCAAAAGAAGCTTGTCCGTATCCGCTATATATTTATCGGTAAGTTTCTGTAATTCTTCTTCAGCGTTGAAGCGGTCATCTTCGGAAATCTTTTTTTCTTTTTCGAGTGTTTTTATTTTGTCTTTTGTGTTTTGCCGTATAGTTCTTATAGAGACTTTTCCTTCTTCCGATACTTTTTTTACTATCTTGATAAGATCCTGCCTTCTCTCTTCCGATAGGGCCGGCACAATAAGCCTTATAATCTTTCCGTCATTAACCGGGGTTATGCCTAAATCGGACTGCAATATCGCCTTCTCCACTTCTTTAAGCGCAGACGGGTCCCACGGGCTTATTACAACAAGACGCGCTTCCGGAACGCCAATTGTCGCAATTTCCTTAAGAAGAGTGGGGGTGCCGTAATAGTTAACACGTATTCCTTCAACCATTTTGGGATTCGCGCGGCCGCTGCGCAGCTCCGCAAATTCCCTTTTTGTGGCTTCTATTGCCTTCTTCATTTCATCTTCTGTTTCTTTTAAAACCTGCTTTGCAATCATAAAGCCCCCTTATTTAATCAAGGTACCGATGTCCTTGCCTGCTACGATATCTCTTAGATTGCCTTCTTTGACAAAATTAAAAACTATTATCGGCAATTTATTTTCCATGCATAAACTTATTGCTGTAGAATCCATAATTCTAAGCTCTTTGTTTAAAACATCCATATAACTTAATTTTTTGAAAAATACCGCATTTTTATCTTTAAATGGGTCGGATGAATAAACACCATTGACTTTTGTGGCTTTAAGCAAAACATCAACATCAATCTCAACGCTTCTTAAAGCCGCAGCTGTATCTGTCGTAAAATAAGGATTTCCCGTGCCTGCGACAAATATAACTACCCGTTTTTTCTCTAAATGCCTCATCGCCCTTCTTCTTATGTACGGCTCTGCTATCCTTTGCATTTCTATAGCAGTCATTACGCGGGTTGGCACCCCCTGGTTTTCAAGGGCGTTTTGAAGGGCAAGACCGTTTAAAACTGTTGCAAGCATTCCCATATAATCGGCAACGGTACGTTCCATTTCAAATTCCTTGGAACGCATAGCGCCCCTAAAAATGTTGCCGCCGCCAAGCACGACTGCAATTTCTACACCAGAAGCTGCAACTTCTTTTATTTGCTTTGCAAGATGAGCGCAAACTGAAGTGTCTATGCCATGAGGCTGCTTCCCAAGAAAAGCTTCCCCGCTTAGCTTAAGAAGAATTCTCTTGTATTTTGACTTCATATTAACCTTCTAAGGTTAACCTTCCAAAGAAAATCTGGCAAACCTTTTAATAACTACATTTTCTCCAATTTGCGAAACTACCTGTTTTAAATATTGTTCTACGGTCAGGCTGTTATCTTTTATAAAAGGCTGCTCCAAAAGGCAATGCTCTCCTGCATATATTTTAACATCGCCTATCTTGGAAAGCTCTTCAGCGGGTATGCTTTCTTTATTCAGATACCTGGGATTAGTTGCTGCAACCTGCATAGCTATGTCTTTGGTAAATTTTTTAAAAACTTCCGTACGGGCGACGAAATCAGTCTCACAATTAATCTCAACCAAAGAGCCTAAATTTCCGCCGAAGTGGATGTAGGATTCAATCAGCCCCTGGGAAGTACGCCTGTCTTTTTTCTTTTCCATTATGCTGGCACCCTTTTCCTTTAAAATAGAGAGCGCCTTATCGAAATCTCCCCTTGAATCATGAAGGGCTTTCTTGCATTCACTTATACCAAGAGAAGTCATTTCTCTTAGCTTCTTAATTTCTGTCATGCTCATTTTTGGGCCTCCTTGGATGATGGGCGTTTTTTAGGCAATATCTTTTTTTCTTTATCCGTGGCTATAGTTTCGTCCAATGCTTCGTATTTTTCTACGTCCGGCTCAGCACTCTCTTCTTCGGCAGCCTTGGCTTCTGCGGCTTCTCTAATTAAATCTGCTGCCTTTTGGGCTTCCACCTTGATTGCCTCAACCAGTAAAGAAGTTATATACCTGACTGATTTTATTGCATCGTCATTGCCGGGAATCGGATAATCTATAACTTCCGGATTTGCATCAGTATCAATCAACGAAATAATGGGGATTGACAACCTGGTTGCCTCTTTTACGCAGGCAATTTCTCTCTTGGGATCAACCACATATATGCAGGCGGGAAGCTTATCGAACGTCTTTAAACCGCTGTAAATTTTTTCCATTCTTTCTATTTCTCTGTTTAGCCTGGTAACTTCCTTGCGGGACATCTTATCGAATTCACCATTATCCCTCTTTTCAAGAAGCGTTATGTATCTTTTAATTCTTGATCGTATTGTTGAATAATTTGTAAGGAGCCCACCCACCCATCTCTCAACTACATATGGCATATTGCAACTGCTTGCCTGTTCTCTTATAAGGTCGCGTAATTGCTTTTTCGTAGCTACGAAAAGGATTTTTTCTCCGCGCTGGATGATTTTTTTGGCAAATTCTTTAGCTTCCTCCAGCTTTTCGGCTGTTTTTTCAAGGTCTATTATATATATATTTTTTTTCTTGCCGAAAATAAATTTTTTCATTTTAGGGTTCCAATGCTTGCTTAAGTGCCCAAAATGAACCCCACTTTCTAATAATTCTTTTATAACCTCTGTTAAAGCCATAACCGAAAATCCTCCTTTTAATATGATATTAAGCTATTTCGCTTGTAAGCAAACCCTTGCTTGCAAAGAAGAAGTATACCATATTTCATTATATTTTCAACAATATTTATAGCGTTTGATGAGATCAAGTTTTTAAGCAGGGCGCGCTATCTTGAGCATGAAAAAGGTTAAATAGCGCAGATTAGAGTGCTTATTTTGTATTACTTTTATCATATTATACGTTAAATTGCAACTCGTATAGCTTTTTATATAAAGTATCACGGGAAAGCAGTTCGTTGTGAGTTCCTTTTTCAACAATGGCCCCTTTTTCCATAACTATTATAATGTCTGCTTTCTGAACAGTAGAAAGCCTATGGGCAATAACAAAGACGGTTTTGCCTTCCATAAGATTATAGAATGCATCTTTGACCAGGTTCTCGGATTGCGAATCCAGCTGGCTGGTTGCTTCATCAAGTATCAATATCGGCGCATTTTTTAATATTGCTCTTGCTATAGCTATTCTCTGCTTCTCTCCGCCTGAAAGCCTAAAACCTCTGTCACCTATAACAGTATCGAATTTTTTAGGAAAATTTAATATAAAATCATAAGCGTAAGCTTTTTTTGCTGCGCTGATAATTTCTTCTTCGGTTGCATCAAGCTTTCCATAAGCAATATTATCCCGCACTGTAGCGTTAAAAAGAACCATCTCCTGGGAAACTACGGATATAAGCGACCTTAAAGAACATATTTTCAATTCTTTTATATCTTTGCTATCAATATAAACTACCCCTTTTTGACAGTCATACAGCCGCGGCAGCAGACTTACTAAAGTAGATTTTCCTGCGCCGGAGTGTCCGACCAATGCAGTAATTGCTCCTTTTTTAGCTGTTAGATTTATTCCTTTCAAAACATAATCGTCTGCTTCGTTATATTTAAACCAGACATCTCTGTATTCTATAGAATCTTTAAATTCCGCCAACTCTTTGGCGTTGGCGTTATCTTTCACTCTGGGCTCTTCATCCAGAATATCATAAATACGTTCGGAAGCAGGAATTGCCTGCTGATTTATCGCATGAACATTCGCTAATTTTTTAAAGGGGCTGATCATAGACATAAGAGAAGCCATAAACAGGCCAAAAACGCCAAAAGAAACTTTGCCAAGAATGACCTCGCGGCCGGCTATGGAAAGTATTATCATTGCCGCTACGACGCATATCAATTCAGTTACGGGCGTTACCATAATAATTCTTTTTACGCTTTTCATCGTAAACCTGTAATACTGCTGGTTGATTTCTTTAAAACGCTTAATTTCATAATTTTCGCGGCAGAAAACTTTTACTATATAAGCGCCCTGTATGGTTTCTGTAAGCAGTGAGTTTAAATCGGCCATTTTATTTTGTACTTCGCGGGAAAATTTCTTTATGCGTTTCCCGATTTTACTTACAGGAATAAAAACCGCGGGAAATATTAAAAATACCGCATACAATTTCCAGGATATGGCAAATCCAAGCGGCAATGCAACCAATCCAAAAACTATTATTTGCATGCTTTCGAATATCAAATCGGTAAGCGCATAAGAAAGCGCATTTGATATGCAGCCGACATCGTTGGTTATGCGCGAAATCAATTCCCCAGTCCTCTTCTTTGCATAAAAATCAAGCGACAAGTCCTGAAACTTGGCATATAGTTTATCTTTTACATCTTTTACCACGCCCTGCGCAATCTTATTCATAAGATACTTTGGAAAAAAGTAGATACGCCTTTTAGCGTAAAAAGGCAAACGGCAAATATGGGCAGTATCATAAGAAGCGTCATAGGTTCTATAGAATTAAGCCTATCCACCACTGCCGATAGAAAATGAGGCAACTTAATGGCCGGGGGTATGACTATTTGTTTATTATTCATTATCCTGTCTACGAGAGGAACAATCATTCCCAGGGTGACTCCATTAAATATGCTGGAAATCCCTATACAGACAAAGGCTGAAAAAAACAGCCCCTTGTAAGGCTTAGCCAGCTTTAATAACTTAAAATATTCTTTTAAATATTCAATCATAACTATTACAATTTAGCATTGGTAAGAATAATTTGCCTTCAGATTTGAGGTGCATTCTACCACATCAATTGACTTTCCTCAAGGTATTTGATATCATACAAAAAGCTATAATTATGAAAGTAGGCGTAATAGGTATCGGAAAATTAGGAAGCATACATCTACGTATCTATAAAGAGATAAGCGACGTAAAGAATATATATATTGTAGATACCGACCCGGCTAAGTTGGCGCAACAGCCGGACGCAGAGTCATTTACTGACTACCGGAATTTGCTTGGAAAAGTTGACCTGGTAAGCGTTGCCGTACCAACCATAAATCATTTTGAAATTGCCCAATTTTTCTTAAAAAATAAAATCCCCGTCCTTGTAGAAAAACCAATCACCCAGAAATTATCCGAAGCAGAAAAGCTGATAAAACTGGCCTCCAGCAATAAAACTATTCTTTCCGTAGGGCACGTTGAACGTTACAATAATGCCTACCTCGCCATAAAAGAAACAGTCAAAAAACCGCTCTTCATAGAATGCCATCGACTAAGTCCCTATCCCAACAGGAGCCTTGATATAAGCGTAGTGTTGGATTTAATGATACATGATCTCGATATTATTCTTGATTTGGTAAGAGCTGAAGTAAGCAGAATCGAAGCAAAGGGTGTCAAAGTGCTTTCGAACAAGGAAGATATAGCAAATGCACGTATTACCTTTAAAAACGGCTGCGTTGCAAACATTACAGCTTCGCGTATATCAGCTAAAAAAGAAAGAAAAATAAGAATATTTCTTTCGCATTGTTATATTTCGCTTGATTTTGCCGAGCAGCACGCTGAAATATATAAAAAAATAAAGAACCAAATAACCAAACAATCTTTGACAATAGACAAAGAAGAGCCGTTAAAAAAAGAAATCCTTGACTTCGTCAGCCTGGTTAAGAATAATAAATTTGATACTGCCGACTGTATAAGGGCAAAAAATGCCCTGAAGCTTGCGTTAGACATCGAAAAGAGTATGTCGGTTAAATAAATTTTTAATTATGAAAAAAATAATAATCATTGCCGGGGACAAATCGGGCGATTTATACGGCGGAATGCTTTGCAAAAAGCTTAAAGAAAATTATTCCGGAGTTGAAATATTTTCCTTTGGCGGCGAGCACTTAGCGAGATATTCAACGCAGCGTATTGACCTTCTGGCGCATTCTGTTTCAGGAATTTTTGAAGTACTGCTTTGCATAAAAGACCTCTTAGAAATCTACTCGCAGGCTTTGCACGAAATAGAAAGCATAAACCCTGACCTTATTATATTGATAGATTTTCCTGATTTTAACCTGCAGCTTGCGAAAAACCTGAATAACAAGTATCACATCTTTTACTACGTAAGCCCTCAAGTTTGGGCGTGGCGCAAGAAGCGTATTGAGTCGATAAAAAAATACGTCAACAGAATGATTGTTATTTTCAGGTTCGAAGAAGACTTTTACCGGAAGGAAAAGATGGAAGTTTATTATTTCGGCCATCCTCTTCTTGAAATAATTGAGAAAAAAAACATCGAACCAAAAAAAATAATTTCGTTTATGCCTGGATCGCGTAAAAATGAAATTCGCAACCATCTTCCTGCGATGGTTAAATCAAAGGAATTTATCGAAAAACAGCTGTTAGAATATAAATTTAGAATTATAAGGCCGGAGAATATACCGGCACAGTTTTATGCAAAAATGGCGCCTAATATGGAAGTTGTGAATCACACCTATGAAGCAATAGAAGAATCTGCCTTTATAATTACTTCGTCAGGAACTGCAACTATTGAAATTTCTATCCTTGAGGTCCCTTTTGTAGTTATATACAAACTTAACCTTTTCAGTTGGCACTTATTAAGGAAGCTTGTAAAGCTGAGGTTTATAGCTATGACGAATATCCTGGCTTCGAAGAAGATTGTTGAAGAACTTCTTCAGGATAAGGCAAATCCGGAAAACATAGCGCAGGTTACCATGCGTTATCTTAAAGACGAAAATGAGTATAAAGGCCTTAAAAAAGAGCTAAGTAAAATAAAGGAGATTCTATCGCCGCAAGGCGCTACAGGTAAATTCGCAGATTCTATCGCAAAATATCTTAGCCTTACAAAAATTGAGTAGAATCAAGACATATCCAGCCCTTTCCATATTACAGTTTACCCATAAGTATAAGAAAACCTGCCACAAAAAATACAGAAGCGCTTATATAACGCATAACCCTTGGATCAATGAACTTTGAGAGCACATCACCGAAAAGAACGGCTAAAAGGGTTGCGATAAAAAAAGCAGACATTGCACCTAAAAATACGGAAATTTTGCTGTGCCCTTTTGCCGAAAGCGAAAATACGGCTAATTCAGTTTTATCAAATAATTCAGCCAAAAATAT
>JAQVOZ010000023.1:0-1185 GCA_028702365.1 Candidatus Omnitrophota bacterium
CTGCTGCAGGAAACCTGCAGTTTAACACAACTACACCCGCAGGGGCTACAACAACACCTGTAACGGTAAGCTCGGGTGCTCCTAACAACTCTATCTTTGTTGCTTCTAACGGTAATGTCGGTATAGGGACAGATAATCCACAGGGAAGGCTTGATGTGACCGCAAGGGATGGCAATGGTAACTTAGGAGGTTTTTATCCGCCCAGCATGACAACTTTTGATAGAGACCATAATATACCTGGCGCAATGCTTCGGGAGGGTATGATGATTTACAATACCGATACTCATCAGTTAGAAGTGTATAGGCCGGGTGTAGGGTGGGTTGCTGTAGGTGGAGCTTTGGGCCGGAATAACTGTGAATGGACTGACTGGACCGGTGAATATACAAATCCAGGGGGGGTATGGTGCAGTCCCGGCAAATACGCTGCAGGTCTTAAATGTACCTGGTGGGACCCTCGCGATAGCGATGCTGACAACTGTAAGCTTTTTTGTTGCGAACCTTAATTAGAAGGAGGAAAAATGGTCAGGAAAATATTTTTTTTAAGTATCTTTTTAAATTTTTGTCTTTTTAACGTTTTTGCTGCTGAGGAGAGATCGGTTGAGCCGCCGATACCAAACAGCGCGTATATGGAGAAAATGAATAAAGCCCTTAAGGAAGGAGAAAGTATAGAAAAAGCGCAAATGGAAATTATGAATATTTCTTCTAAGCTTGGCTCAAGCGATGTTTCCTGCAAAGAATGTAACTCTGCTTCAGATTGTGATAGGAAATTAGGTTTGAATATTTCTGATGATACCTGGCAATATAAAGTTATCTGCTACGGAAGTAATAATTTCTGTGTACAGGCGACCAGAAAAAGCGACAGCAAGAAAATTTCTATTAATAAGGGGCAAAATCCCAAAGATACTGAGTGCCGGTAACCAGAGCTGATTTAAAAAATCCATAAGCAAACCTTAAGAATGGTATCCCTCAGGGTTTTTAAGCACCCACTTTATTGATTTTTGTATTTTTCAGCGTATAATAAGCATCAAATATCTTTCTTTCTAACAAATATTCAAACTGGAGGTGGATAATGAATAAGTATTTTAGCCTATTCCTGGCAATAGTTTTTTTTAGTATCCCTTCCGTCTTTTCCCAGGAAACAGTCACGATTACAACCTACTATCCCTCTCCAGCCGGCGTCTATAA
>JAQVOZ010000023.1:1285-11888 GCA_028702365.1 Candidatus Omnitrophota bacterium
TAAACGGAGACGGCGCTATAAACGGTGGAGATTTAGGCCAGGATGCAGCAGGTAATCCCCGAAACGGCACTCTTACTGTTGCTAACGCCCTTGGCATAGGCACAACCAATCCTCAAGGAGAACTTCACGTACGCTCAACAGACAATGCAAATGGCCATGCAAACTTGATTCTTGAAGGGGAAAACCCGGCAACAGGAGCTACTGCGGGCAGTTGGGATATTACAGCTTTAGGTTCAACCGGCTCAAACGGAGCAGGAGCCAATGCCGGCGCATTGCAATTTAACTCAACCAATACCGCAGGAAATACAACAACGCCCGTAACAGTAAGTTCGGGGGCGCCTAATAACTCTATCTTTATTGCTCCTAACGGAAACGTAGGTATAGGTACAGATAATCCGCGAGGAAGGCTTGATGTAACCGCAAGGGATGGCAATGGTAACTTAGGAGGTTTTTATCCGCCCAGCATGACAACTGCGGATAGAAACAGTATGCCAGCAGCAATGCTTCGCGAAGGCATGATGATTTATAATACCAACACACATCAACTAGAAATGTATAGGCCAGGTATTGGGTGGATTACTGTTGGGGGTAGTGCGGAAGTTATAATAGTATCTCCTGATGACAGAAGCCAATGGTCTTCCGGTTTAGCTTGTCAGCCGAATAGTGACTCAGGGGGGCGTAAATATTATGCATCCGCTCGTTGTCCGGATGGTTATAAGGTAATTGGCGGAGGGCATCGTTACATAACAGATTCTGATGCCAGATGCGGATGCGAGGACGAACAGTGGCGGTTTGTTGTAGAGAGTTTTCCTTCGGCAGATAGAAGCGGGTGGCAGTTGAATACAGCTTGTTTTATCGGCAAGCCATATGCAGTGTGTCAAAAAGAATGATGTTTGTTTGATTGCGTGCGAAGAATAATGGTCATAAGGCTGCAACGCTTTTCCTGATCGTTGGAGTTAGAAATATTTAAGTGTTACTTTTAAAGCGAAAAAATACAAATATTAAAATTTACAGCTAATTTTTCTGTAAGAATTTATAATCATACATTTGGCCATCAAATATTTTTCTTAATCTCAGGCATCCAATTGATTGATTTTGCATTTTTTTATTATATAATAATTAAATATATAAACATTTTTTACTAATAACAAATCAGGAGGTGGATAATGAATAAGTATTTTAGCCTATTCCTGGCAATAGTTTTTTTTAGTATCCCTTCCGTCTTTTCCCAGGAAACAGTCACGATTACAACCTACTATCCCTCTCCAGCCGGCGTCTATAACGAGCTTTTAGTCAGTAACCGTATGGCTGTAGGTGATACCAACGGTGATGGCGTAATAAATAACTTAGACTTGCCTACGGATGCAGCAGGTAACCCTCTGCCTAATGGTTTTCAAACAGTAAACTCTCTGACCAATAGACAGGCAGTAGGGGATGTAAACGGAGACGGCGCTATAAACGGTGGAGATTTAGGCCAGGATGCAGCAGGTAATCCCCGAAACGGCACTCTTACTGTTGCTAACGCCCTTGGCATAGGCACAACCAATCCTCAAGGAGAACTTCATGTGCACTCAACAGACAATGCAAACGGAAATGCCAATATAATTCTTGAAGGAGAAAACCCGAACACAGGCGCTTCAACCGGAACATGGGATATCTCTGCGCTAGGTTCAACAGCAGGCACTGCTGCAGGAAACCTGCAGTTTAACACAACTACACCCGCAGGGGCTACAACAACACCTGTAACGGTAAGCTCGGGTGCTCCTAACAACTCTATCTTTGTTGCTTCTAACGGCAATGTCGGTATAGGAACAGATAATCCACAAACAGCCTTAGATATTGATTCTCAAAATGGTAATAATGGATTTTTGTTGCCCAGAGTGACAAGTGCGGAAATGAATGCTATGCCGCACGTGGAAGGTTTGTTGGTTTACAATACTGATACCCACAGCCTTCAGGTATGGAATGGAAACGGGTGGACTCCTGTAGGAGCACAGACAACATGGGTTCCTTGTTGGTTCGATTTAGGCGAAGTGTCTTATACTCAAAACGTTGTTGTGCCCTATAATGTTCCTGCCGCAATTCCTGCAGGCGCATCTGAAATATTGGTTTATATGCAATATCATCACGGCGATAGCGGCAATGCTCAAACTCTTGGCGATTATCAGGTTTATACCAGAGACGGCGGAACTTTATATAGTTTTTACATGCATGTAGACGCCGGCCACAGCCAGTCTGGTTTTTGGACTTCAAGCTCTGAACTTGAGTGGCTCCCCTTAACTGCCGAAAGAAAAGTCTATGCAAAGCAAACTTTTCTGACAATAACCGGCAATAAATGGGGCCGTGTATATATTGTAGGTTATAGATAATTTTATTAAAAAATAATCGCCACATTATTTTTTGCGCATTTTAAGCGATAAATCGGCCTAAAGCGCAAGTCTGCCGGAAATAAACCGCGGATTATCCCACGCGTGTTTGTTTTTAGAATAATCTCCATAATATAATCATATTTCCTGCCGCTGGTCTTTTTTTGAAACCCGTTGACACCCTCATTTTTTTATGATAACTTAAGTCATTTTTATGGAAAAGAACAAAAAAACAATTGGCATTATCGGGTATGGAAATATGGGTAAGGCTATCGCCGATAAAATTAAAACTGTCTTTGATGTGATGGTCTTCGATAAAGATAAGGCTAAAATCGATAATATTTCCGGGGTCAAAACAGTAAAGGCAATAGATTCAATGCAGGAAATTGATGCGCTTATTCTTGCGGTAAAACCTCAGGATTTTGAAGGTGTTTTAGGGGATGTTAAAGCTATTGCAGGTACGAAATTAATCATTTCGATTGCTGCCGGCATCTCTACTGAATATATAGAAAAAATTCTTGGCAAGGCTAGAGTAATAAGAGTTATGCCTAACCTGCTTGTTAAAATCGGGAAAGGAATAACTGCTTTATGCAAAGGCAAATTCGCAACGGATAAAGATTTAGATTTTGCACAAAAAATTTTCGATAAAACCGGAAAAACTCTGGTCTTGGAAGAAAAAATGATGGATGCGGATACGGCATTTTTAGGAAGCGGCCCGGGGTTTCATTTCGAGCTATTAAGCCATATAGATAAAGAAAAATGGCAAGAGTTCACGGAAAATGAATTTATTCCGCAATGTGCTCTTTCCGGAGAAAAAGTCGGCTTCCCTAAAGAGCAAGCAGAATTACTGGCTAAATTAATGGCCGAAGGAGATCTTTTGTTGCTTGAGGAGTCGAAGGAGTCACCTCAAGCCCTGTGCATACTGGTTACATCAAGAGGTGGAACTACAGAGGCGGGACTAAAAGAATTGAAAAGTGCTGTTAACCGTTTACCGGATGCAGTAGAAGCTGCACGGAAAAGAGCTAAAGAATTATCAAGGAGATAAAATGGAAAAAATAGGCATAATCGGCGGAAGCGGGCTCTATAAACTTGATGGCATCAATATAAAGAAAGAAATTGCACTCGCTACGCCTTTTGGCAAGCCTTCCGATAAATTTATTATTGCTGAATTCGAAGGCAGGGAAGTTGTATTTTTACCGCGTCATGATAAACGCCATTCTATAAATCCTACAGAAATAAATTATAGGGCAAATATTTATGGTATGAAGAAGCTTGGCGTTGGAAGAGTTATTTCGGTTACAGCCTGCGGTTCGCTTAAAGAAGAATACAAGCCGCTGGATTTTGTTATACCAACGCAATTCGTAGACAGGACCAATCAGGCAAGAAAGCAAACCTTTTTTGATAAAGGAGTTGTGGCACATATAAGTTTTGCTCACCCTGTTTGTGAGGATTTAGCTAAAATAGTATATGCTTGCGCCAAAAGAAAAGGCGTGGCTGCGCATTACGGAGCTACTTATGTTAACATGGAAGGCCCGCAGTTTTCTACTTTTGCTGAATCAAATCTTTATCGAAGCCTGGGGTTAGGAATCATAGGGATGACCAATATGACTGAAGCGCGATTAGCCCGCGAAGCAGAAATTTGTTATTCGACTTTGGCGGCAGTAACCGATTATGATTGCTGGCATGAGACCCATGAGGCAGTAACGGTTGATATGATTATCGCTAATCTGCAGAAAAATGTAGAAAATTCCAAAAAAATAATAAAAGAAATTATAAAGCAAATACCAAGCCAACGCACTTGTGGTTGCAAGGACGCCTTAAAATATGCTATAGTCACGAATAGCAAATTTATTCCTAAAGAAATAAAAACTAAACTTAAAGTAATTGCCGGGAAATATATAAATTAGTCAGATAGCGTACTTTTTGTCTGCTATCTGTCATTTGCAATCTGCCATCTAAAAGTATGAGCATATTAGTTGTTGGTTCAGTTGCTTTGGATACAATCAAAACTCCGCATTCAAGATGCGAGGAGGTTTTAGGCGGTTCCGCTACATTTTTTTCATTAAGCGCCAGGCTTTTTAGCCAGGTTAATCTCGTTGCTGTAGTGGGCCGCGATTTTCCTGTGAAGTATCTTAAATTATTCAGAGAAAAAGGTATTGATATAAAAGGGTTAGAAATAGCCGACGGCGAAACATTTCGCTGGGAAGGCGAATATGAATGGGATTTTAACAGCGCGAAAACCATAGCCACACACCTTAATGTTTTTTCTGATTTTAATCCAAAGATACCCGAGCAGTATAAGTATAGTAAATATGTTTTTTTGGCTAATATTGACCCGGAAATCCAGGAGCGGGTATTAAAACAGGTAGTACGGCCGAAACTGGTTGCCTGCGATACAATGAATCATTGGATTGACAGTAAAAAGAAACAGTTGACCAGATTTTTGAAAAAAGTAGATATTTTATTTTTAAATGATGGCGAGGCTCGCCAGCTTTCTGGGGAAAATAATTTGCTTAAAGCGGCAAAAGCAATATTTAAGTTCGGACCCAAGCGCATAATTATAAAAAAAGGAGAGCACGGTGCAATGCTCTTTTCGAAAAATTCTGTTTTTTGCGTCCCGGCATTCTTAATGGAAGAAGTTTATGATCCAACTGGGGCAGGTGACACTTTTGCCGGAGGGGTTATGGGATATCTGGCCAGTCACAAAAATTTAAGTGATGATAGCCTTCGCCGCGCACTTGTTCACGGAAATATAATGGCTACTTTTGCTGTAGAAGATTTTGGCCCTTGGCGTTTGGTTAGCTTGACCAAGCCGGAAATAGAAAAACGTTTAAAGGAATTCAAGCGCCTGACATTTTTTTAAAGCTACGTAAGTTAAATGTAAAGATATGGACAAAATTAATTATAAAGACACGCTTAATTTACCCAAGACTGACTTTTCTATGAAGGCGAACCTTTCGGTTCTAGAGCCAAAGATGCTTGCCTTTTGGAAAGAGCTTGGAATTTACGAAAAAATAAGGCACTCGCGAAAAGGCAAAAAAAAATTCGTTCTTCACGATGGCCCCCCTTATGCTAACGGCTCAATACACATAGGCCATGCTTTGAATAAAATTCTAAAAGATATAATTACCAAATATATGGTTTTAAAAGGCGCGGATTGCCCATCTATCTTTGGATGGGATTGTCATGGCCTTCCGGTAGAACATCAATTATTCAAGGAATTGAAAAAAAATAAAAATGACGTTGACGTGCTTGAGTTCCGCAAAAAAGCAAAAGATTTTGCGGCTAGATTCGTTGAGTTGCAGAAAGAAGATTTCAAACGGCTTGGAATCTTCAGCGACTTCGATAATCCGTATTTGACTTTTAATCCAAGATACGAATATAACGTAATCAAGCTGTTAGGGTCACTTGCCAGGGAAGGTTATATCTATAGAGGCAGGAAACCGGTTAACTGGTGCGCGGCCTGCGAAACCGCGTTGGCTGAAGCTGAAGTTGAATATGAAGATCATGTTTCGCCTTCTATATTTGTGAAATTCAAAACAAAAACATTAACCGGCCCCGAAGGAAAAAGAATAGATATCGAAAAACGCACAAAACAAGTTGGCCAGCGATATCAACCCAAAGATATATATTTTGTCATCTGGACGACTACTCCCTGGACTTTGCTGGCGAACGTGGCGGTTGCTTTGCATCCTGAGGAAAAATATTGTTGTCTTGTCCAAGGCAGCGGAGAAACCTGGATTGTTGCAGAAAAACTTAAAACTTCTTTTCTGAAAGTCATTAATAAAGAAGAAAAAGATTTTGACTGTATTTGGCCCGCTCAAGGACGCGATTGGGAAGGCTCTACTTATGAGCGTCCATTTGGAGGAGAAGGCAAAGTAGTTACTGCTAACTATGTATCCATGGAAGATGGGACCGGCTGTGTGCATACAGCGCCTGGGCATGGGCAGGACGACTATTTAACCGGAAAAAAATACGGTTTGGAAATCCTGATGCCGGTAGATGATAAGGGCAGGTTTGATGATACTTGTGGTAAATGGCAGGGGAAGTATGTTCATAAGGCCAATGATGAGATTGTTGAAGATTTAAACGGCAGAGGATTATTGCTTTCTGCCGGTAAGATAACTCATTCTTATCCTCATTGCTGGCGTTGTAAAAATCCCATAATTTTCCGGGCAACATTCCAGTGGTTTCTTGATGTTGACCGTAATGATTTGCGCGAAAAAGCGTTAAAGGAAATAGAAAATGTTAAATGGGTGCCTTCTTCGGGTAAAGAAAGGATGAAGGGAATGGTAGAGCTACGGCCTGATTGGTGCCTGTCCCGTCAAAGGCTTTGGGGTATTCCTATACCTGCAGTAAAATGTAAAAAATGCGCTAATGTAACTCTCGACGAAGAGGTGCTAAAAAAATGCGCAGAAATTTTTAAGGAGAAAGGCTCTGATTCCTGGTTTAATTTAGAAATCAATAATTTTCTTCCTGAAGGATTTGCCTGTAAGGAATGTAAAAGCACCGAATTTATAAAAGAATTCGATATCCTTGATGTTTGGTTTGAATCCGGAGCAAGTTTTTTCGCCGTGCTCAAGGACAATCCGGAGCTCAATTTTCCGGCTGATATGTATCTTGAAGGAAGCGACCAGCATAGAGGCTGGTTTCAGGTATCTCTGCTGCCTTCAGTCGCTATAGAGAACAAAGCGCCATTTAAAACAATTTTAACTCATGGCTTTGTGGTTGACGGCGAAGGCAGGAAAATGTCGAAATCTTTGGGTAACGTAATCGCTCCTCAACAAACCATAAAACAATATGGAGCAGAAATTTTAAGGCTATGGGTTGCCTACAGTGATTACAGCGAAGACGTCAAAATATCGGATAGTATTGTAAAGCAGCTCGTTGATATCTACAGAAAAGTTAGAAATACCATAAAATTTATGCTTGGCAATCTCTATGATTACGATCCCGCGCGAAATAAAATGGCCTACGAAGAGCTTCTTGAAGTTGATAAGCTTATGCTTTCAAAAACTATGGAGCTCTACAAGGCTGTTACGGAAAATTACGAAAATTATAGTTTTTATAAAGCCTGCCAGGAGATTTTTAACTTCTGTAATCTTTCTTTAAGTTCTTTTTATCTTGACATTTTGAAGGATAGACTATATACTTTCTCTCCGAATTCAAAAGAAAGGCGTTCTTGTCAGTTTGTTATTTACAATATCCTTAATGTTCTTTTAAAATTGATAGCTCCTATCATTTCGTTTACCGCGGAAGAAGCTTATTCTTCATCTAAGTCATTATACGGCGGGCAAGAGTCGATTTTTCTTTCGCGATTAGATGAATGCTACGAGCCGCAGTGGCTCAATGATGAGCTGTCAAAAAAATGGCAGATTATTTTCGAGTTGAGAGATAAAGTGCTTAAAGAGATAGAAATTAAGCGTGCGGCAGGCGCAATCGGCAGCTCTCTCGAAGCGGAAGTTTTTCTTAAGTTTAAGGATAAAGAATTTGCCTTTTATAAAGGCTACGCCGGCATCCTGCGGGAAGTTTTCATAGTCTCTGCGGTGGTTATAGAAGAGGGAAATCCGGAAATACGCGTAGAAAAAACGACCAAAGAAAAGTGCCTGCGCTGCTGGAATTACAGGGATAGCTTGGGAACCGATAAAGATTTTCCCGGCACATGCTTAAGGTGCGTTGAAGCATTAAAGAGTATTAAATAGTTTACGATTGTTTTTACAGCTTTTGTAACATATAATATAAGGGAGGACATTAATGAAGACCCATTTATCAGCGAAAGAATTAAAAGAGTATAAAGAAAAACTCATAAACCTTAAAGAGGAAGTCATGGCTAAAATCCGTGAGATTTCCGAAGATACTCTTATGAAGAGCCAGAAGGATATCTCAGGGGACATGTCAGGTTATGGCCTGCATATCGCCGATGTTGCATCGGATAATTATGAAAGGGATTTCAGCCTTGGCCTGGTTTCCGATGAACGTAAGGTGCTCCTTGAGATTGAAGAGGCTTTAAAGAGAATAGAAGTAAAAAATTACGGCATTTGCCAGGTATGCGAAAAAACTATCGCAGGCATCCGTTTAAAATCTATTCCATATGTAAAGTATTGCAAAAAATGCCAGGAAAAAATGGAAAAAGAAAACAAGTTATAAGCCTTGCTTTTGTATGTATCGTAGCTTCCCTTATCTTTACCGCTGATTTTTTCATAAAACGATACTTCCTGCTTAATCATTCCTTTGAGTCCATTCCCGTCATAAAAAACATTTTATATCTTACTGTTGTATTTAACAAAGGGGCGGCTTTTGGCATATTAAAAGGCAAGACTTCGCTTTTAATTTATACCGGCATAATTTTTCTCCTCATATTTCTTTTTACTATCATAAATGAAAGAAGAAAAAATATTTTTTTTCTTATTGCATGCGGTTTAATTATCGGCGGAGCATTTTCGAATCTGACCGACAGAGTTTTTCTGGGTTTTGTAGTTGATTATATCGATATAAAGGTGTGGCCTGTTTTTAATCTCTCCGATTCAGCCATAAGCATTGGCGCATTTTTGCTTCTGCTTAACGAATTCAAAAAACCCCAAAAAATATAAATATGCTGCAAACATTGACTGTTTCGCCTGATTTTATAGGAGAACGACTGGATAAGTTTTTACAACTTAACCTTAAATCGGTTTCGCGGACAAAATTTAATCTGCTCATAAAAGAGGGCGCAGTTCTTGTAAACGGTGAACGTAAGAAACCAAATTCCAAGTTAAAAGAGCGGGACGTAATATCAATAGAAATGGATGAAGAAAAAAAAGATATATTGAAACCATTTAAATTTGACGTTAATATTATTTATGAGGATGACGATATATTGGTTGTAGATAAGCCAACTGATATTGTGGTCCATCCGCCGCAAGAATCGGTTCAGGATACCCTGGTTAACGCTCTTTTATATATGAAGAAGGAATTGTCCAGCATAAATAATAAACGGCCAGGCGTGGTGCACAGGTTGGACCGCGAAACAAGCGGATGCCTTGTGCTTGCAAAGAATAATTTTACGCACCTTAACCTGGTTGAGCAATTTAGGCAAAGGAAAATTAAGAAAGAATATGCTGCTATCGTATGGGGTATAGTGAACAAAGACAGGCTTGTTGCAGATTTACCCTTACGACGGGATGAAAAAAACAGGCTTAAGATGAAGGTCGGTTTTCTTAAATCGAAAAACGCATATACTGAATTTACGGTAAAAGAACGTTTGTACGGTTCAACATTTATGAGTGTGAACCTGCTGACAGGAAGAATGCACCAAATACGCGTGCACCTTAAATTCCTTGGTTTTCCCATAGTGGGGGACAAAAAGTACGGTATAAAAGACGATTATAATGAATTGTTCCTGCATGCCCACAAACTGGGGCTGTATCATCCACGTTCGGATAAATTTATGCAATTTGTATCGCCAATTCCGGAAAGGTTTACGAAATTTATTGAAGAACATCGTATCTAAAAGTGTTTAATGTAGGGCGTATAAAGTAAATAGTGCAAAATCTAACTATACGCTAAATGCTATCCGCTAGACGCTATAATAAAATGTATACAATAAAACCCTTATCTCACATCAACAAAACAATAGTAATCCCGCCGGATAAATCCATATCCCATAGGGCCATTATTCTTTCTTCGCTTTGTAAAGGCAAAACTTGCATTTCGCCGTTTGTCAGAAGTGAAGATGCTTTAGCGACTTTAAATTGCATGAGGAAATTAGGAATTCAAGCGGAACTAAGAAAAAAATACCTTACTATATGCGGCCAAGGCATGTATTTTAAACCGAAATCTAAAAGAATGCCTGTCCTGCTTTTTGCCGCTGAGTCAGGCACAACTATGCGTATTTTAAGCGGAGTACTGGTTTGTCAAAAATTTTCTACTATATTTGAAGCATTACCGTCACTTTCCAAAAGGCCAATGGAACGTTTGTTGCGACCGTTAAGCGAAATGGGAGCGATAATAAGCGGCACACCCGGAAATAACGGGGCAAACGAAAAAAATAAGGTTTATCCGCCGTTATATATTGAGCCGGCAAAAAAGATTGCGGCAAGCGAATTCAAACTTGGAATAGCAAGCGCCCAGGTTAAATCTGCTATTATGCTTGCTTCGCTTTATGCAAATGGTACAACTGCAATCACCGAGTCTTGCAAGTCGCGCGACCATACAGAACGAATGTTGAAGCTCTTTGGGGTAGACTTGATAAAGATCGG
>JAQVOZ010000024.1 GCA_028702365.1 Candidatus Omnitrophota bacterium
TTTAAAACAGCAGGTATTCCGCCGGCATTATCGAAATCCTCCATATAATATTCCCCTGCCGGTTCAAGTTTTGCTATATTCGGTACAAGCTTGCTTATTCTGTCAAAATCTTCAAGATTCAGGGCAACTTTCGCCTCTGAGGCTATAGCCATAAGATGTAAGACTGTATTACTGGAACCTCCTAAAGCCATATCAACAATAATAGCATTTTCTAAAGATTCTTTAGTTATAATGTCTTTTGGTTTTATATCCTTTTCAATCAAACCGACTATGCTTTGGCCGCTTTCATAGGCAATCCTCGTTTTCCTGCTTAATACTGCCGGAGTTGAGCCACAATACGGCAAGGACAGCCCCATGGCTTCAGTAAGGCATGCCATAGTGTTAGCTGTGTATAACCCCTGACATGAGCCGCAGGACGGGCATGCTTCGCATTCAATTGCCCTTAATTCATCTTTGTTGATAGTTCCTGCCTTTGCTCTGCCTACAGCTTCGAATGTATCACGCACAAGAGCGAGGCGCTTTTTGCCGAAGTGGCCGCCGAGCATTGGCCCTGCCGTTACTACAATTGTGGGGATATTCATACGTAACGCCCCCATAATCATTCCCGGGGTAATTTTGTCGCAGTTGGTAAGAAGGACTAATCCATCCAGGCTGTTGGCGGATGCGATTGTTTCAATAATATCGGCAATAAGTTCTCTTGAGGGGAGTGAATATTTCATGCCTGAATGCCCCATGGCGATACCATCACATATTCCGGGAACGCCAAAGATAAAAGGCGTGCCGCCTTTATTCTCTATTCCTCTTTCTATGTAGCGCTCTAAAATGCGCATATTGGTGTGCCCCGGAATAAGGTCGGTGAAAGAAGAAGCAATACCAATAAAAGGACGCTCCATATGGGAAGAAGAAAGTCCTGTGCCGTATAAAAGAGCACGATTAGGGAGCCTTTCAATTCCGTTTTTTATCTTACTAGAACGCATCATTCCTCCTTAATTCCTCAGCCCGCGCGCCTGCCTGTGGCAGTCAGCTTGGAAAAATGTTAGCTTCACTTAGTCTGCTCCTTCAAGCTCGCCAAGGTCTTTTTCTTCTTTGAGGAAATTCTCTTTTTTCTTTTCCACCATAACCGGTTTCACATATTCGTTTACGAAGTTTTTTGTGTCTTTTATGCGAAGCTTGTCGAAAAGAAAAGAAAATTCTTCTTCAAGTATGCTTGATATTTTTTCCTTCCATTCCTTGGGCAGCGAATGTATTTCTTTCTTAAACGGGCCTAAAGCATTTTTCCTTGTTTTATATATAAATTGGTCATTGGTCATATCCGGTTTTTTTTCTGCAGCACAAATTGCGTGTAACCATGCGTAAATTTTTTCCTTAAGAGGCAATGGCAGATAATCATAAACGATATTCTGAAACTGTGTTGCAAGGTGTATCTCAGCACAACCCACCTCAGGGAAAGTATGGAATGCTTCATTGGGTAAGGTGGAAGCGCCATGCTGTACTGCTCCGGCCATAGCATAATCTTTTCTGGCAATTTCTGAAAGTTTTTTGAGAGTATCAAAATCTATGCTTACTTTTGCAATTGAGCCGTCGGGAAGCACTACTCCACCGTGAGAGGTGCCTGTTTGTATGCTTATCTTGGATATCCCCTTTAATTTCTTAATTTCTTTAAGATAACCTTTGAGATATGCGTGCAGTTCTTCCGGGGTAGAATTCTTTCCGCCTACTTCTCCAATTTCTCCGCCTATTGAAATATCAATATTTTTTGGTTGAAGCTTACGGATATGTTTTGTTAGCTCCGCGCAAACCTCATAGTTTAATTTCTGCTGTTCATCAAGATTGGTTTTCGATAAATCAACAAGAGTAGAAGTATCTATATCAATATTGTAGAAAGAGCAATCAATTGCTTCTTTTATCAGCTCTTTCAGCGGATTAAGCTCTTTGTCTTTATCCTGGAGGTAGTTTTTTGCTTTAACCTGGAAATGGTCGCCTTGAATAAATATGGGCCCCTTATAATTTTCTTTGATTGCAGCCAATATAAGAACCGATGAGTATTCCAGCGGCCTTTGGTCGGTATAGCCGATTTCACTTTTTGCAATTTCGAAAATAAATGCCCCGGCATTTATTTTGTTCGCCGCACGAAATACTGCCCGCGCTAAATCGTAAGTAAGCGTTCTTATGTTCATAGCCGGTATGGTAAAACCGCCAAATGCGCCCTTGCCCCTTGCTTCATATAGGCCTTGTATTGACGATGGTATTACCCCCAGGCTTAAACCGGCATTATATGCGACAAAATAGCACAGGCGTTTCATATGAGCCGAATCAGAAAGTATTATTGTATCGATTAAATCGTCGACTATTTTTTTCCGGAAAAAATCAGGGTTTGTTATTTCTATTTTTCCGTTTTTCTCAATGAGCGTTTTTCCATCGAAAAGCTGCGATTCATTTTGGTAAATCATTTTGCCTCCTTTTGGCGTAAATTTTCTTAAGTGAGAACTTTAATTAATCTATAGTAAGTCTCAACTTCCATATCTTTTGGTTTTATTGCTTCTTCAAGGGGAAGTTCGATAAAATCCATATTTCTAAGCGCTACGCATTTGTCGGTTTGGCCATCTTTAAGCATTTCTACCGCCATGCTTGCGTATCTTGCCGCGAGTATCCTATCGCCTGCTGTGGGCCGGCCTCCGCGCTGAATATGTCCTAAAACAACTATGCGTGTTTCAAGCTCCGTTATCTCGGTTATTTTTGCTGCTACATCACTGGCATGAGCTTTACCTTCGGCAACAATAATTATCCAGCTTATCTTGCCCCTGACGTTGCCTTCGGTTATCGCTTCGCAGATTTCTTCAATATCGAAATCGCGCTCCGGAACCAGGACTTCTTCGCACCCTCCGGCAAGAGCAACTCGAAGGGCAATGTAACCGCAGTCTCTGCCCATAACTTCGACAACAAATATTCTTTCTAAAGAATCTGCGGTATCGCGTATCTTGTCAAGCGCATCCAATGCAACATTAACTGCGGTATCTGCGCCTACACAGAAATCAACGCCATTTATGTCGTTATCTATTGTGGCTGGTACGCCTATAACTTTTATTCCGTATTTTGACGCCAAAAGATGAGCGGCAGTGAGCGAACCATTGCCGCCAATGACTATGAGCCCGTCCAGGTTATTATTTTTTATCGTTTGCAGCGCTTTTAATTGCCCTTCTTCCGTCATGAAACGTTTTGAACGGGCAGTTTTTAAAATTGTTCCGCCGGTATTTATTATTCCGGAAACAGAACGCCTGTCAAAAATTTTTGTTTCACCATTTATCAGGCCTTCGTAGCCTCTAAATATGCCGACTGTTTCTATACCGTAAGAATCAGCAGTCCTTACTATAGCCCGTATGCAGGCATTTATGCCAGCGCAATCTCTTGTTAATATGCCTATACGTTTCATCTTAGCTCCTTGAGATTCAATTATTAATTAAAAATTACTAATTAATAATTAAGTCCCTACTTCCCAGCTTGCGAGATATTTTTCTTGTTCCTTCGTTAGCTTGTCTATTTTTATGCCCATCGCTCTTAGCTTAAGGGCAGCGATATTTTTGTCAATATCGTCCGGCACTTTAAACACTTCGTTTTTCATTTTTTTATAGTTTTTTGCGACGTATTCTGCGCTTAACGCCTGGTTGGCAAAAGACATATCCATTACCTGCGCAGGGTGCCCTTCTGCCGCAGCAAGATTTATCAATCTTCCTTCGCCAAGAAGAAAGATTCTTTTTCCATTCTTTAGAGTGTATTCGTCAACGAAATCACGGATACGCCTCTTGGATTTACTTAAGCCTTCCAATGAATTTATGTCAATCTCAACGTTAAAATGCCCGGTATTTGCAACGATTGATGCGTTTTTCATAAGCAGGAAATGTTCCTTTCTTATTACGTTTATATCCCCGGTTACAGTTATGAAAATATCTCCTATTTTTGAAGCGTCACTTATGGGTAAAACTTCAAAACCATCCATGGTGGCTTCAAGCGCACGTAACGGGTTAACTTCCGCAACTATTACTTTTGCGCCGAGCCCCTTAGCGCGCATTGAAAGGCCTTTTCCGCACCAGCCATAACCGCAAACAACAAAATTCGTTCCGGCAATAAGTTTGTTGGTTGCGCGAATTATTCCATCCATAGTAGATTGGCCCGTTCCGTAACGATTGTCAAAAAGATGCTTGGTCATAGCGTCATTAACCGCAATAATCGGATAACGTAATTTGCCTTCTTTGGCTAATGCGCGCAAGCGTATAACACCGGTAGTTGTTTCTTCGGTGCCGGCAATTATATTACTGTGCTCTGACGGGCTACGCTGATGTATTGTGCTGACTAAGTCTGCCCCATCATCCATTGTTATGTCCGGCTTAGGAGATAAAACCGCCTTTATGTGGTTGTAGTATGTTTTGGTGTCTTCGCCTTTTATTGCGAAAACGGAAATCCCCGAATTTTTAACCAAGGACGCAGCTACGTCATCCTGTGTCGAAAGCGGGTTAGAAGCGCAAAGAAGAACTTCTGCCCCGCCTTCTTTTAACACTTGCGCCAAATGCGCTGTTTCAGTTGTAACGTGCAGGCAGCAGGCAATCTTTAAACCCTTGAGTGGTTTTTCTTTTTTAAATCTTTCGTTTATTAATTTAAGAACAGGCATGTCATTGCTTGCCCATTCTATGCGAAGTTTCCCTCGTTTTGCCAGATTAATATCTTTAATATCGTAAGTCATAAACTCCTTTTTTTGTTACACAGATAGCACAGATTTCAAAGCGGATGGTCACAGATAAAATTATCCGCGATCATCTGTGATTTCTAATCTGCGATCGTCTGTGTTTTACAATTTTGCCGCAGCTTTCTTAAGCGTGGCTGCCTTATCGGTACGTTCCCAGCTAAATTCCGGCTCTTGCCTTCCAAAATGGCCGTAACAGGCTGTCTTACGGTAAATAGGCCTTAGCAAATCCAGCGTTTTAATCATACCTTTCGGCGTTAAATCAAAATTTTCCGTTATAAGTTTGACAATCGCGCTGTCTGAAATTTTACCAGTGCCGAAAGTATCTACAAATACCGAAAGGGGCTCTGCTTTGCCAATTACATAAGCAACATGTATCAGGCATTTGTCGGCTATGCCTGCTGCAACGATATTTTTTGCAACATATCTTGCCATATAAGCGGCTGAACGGTCAACTTTTGTAGGGTCTTTTCCGCTGAACGCCCCGCCTCCGGATGCAACCATTCCTCCGTAGGTATCTACCACTATTTTACGGCCGGTCATTCCGGTATCTGATTGCGGGCCGCCAATTACAAATTTTCCGGTTTCATTAATGTAATACTTGGTATTTTTATCTGTATATCCTTTTAAGATTGGTTTGGCGATTGTTTCTATGATTTCCTGGCGCGCTTTTTCTGTAATTATTTTTTTATCCTTTTTGGGATCCAATATGCTTTCTGTATGCTGACAGGCAAGAACTACCGAGTCAACTCTTTTGGGATGCCCGTCATGATATTCGACCGTTACCTGGGATTTTCCATCAGGGCCCAGGTATTTTAATATGTTTTCATGGCGCACATCAGCCATGCGCTTGACCAGCTTATGTGCAAGCATAATCGGAAGAGGCATAAGTTCTTCTGTTTCTTTGCAGGCGTAACCAACCATCATTCCCTGGTCGCCTGCTCCTCCGGCGTCAACGCCTTGAGCGATATCCGGAGATTGGCTGTTAATCGTATTTATAATAGCGCAGGTATGATAATCGAAGCCGTATTTCGGGTCAGTATAACCTATCTGTTTTATGATTTCGCGTGCTAATCTATGTATGTCAACATAAGCCGTAGTTGTTATTTCGCCGCCTACCATAAGAAGACCCATAGTGACAAATGTTTCACACGCGACTCTGCCTGTAGGGTCGTGTTTAAGCACTTCATCAAGCACTCCGTCAGAAATTTGGTCGCATAATTTATCCGGATGGCCTTCAGCAACTGACTCAGAAGTAAAATAGAACTTCATTACCGTACCTCCTTTAATGTCAACTGTTCGGAACTATATTATTTTTTCCCAAAGTTTTTTCTTCCAAAACTGCTTCTTCGTCAGCACTTTGCGTATTACTGTTAACTGCAGTATCCGCCGCAGGATTAGTCTCAGTTATCTCCTCTTTGGATGCTAAAATCATAAATTCTTCAAGCTTAGGTAAATCTTTAAGCGCGTTAAGGCCGAAATATTCCAGGAATTTTCTTGTGGTTACATAAAGAAACGGCCTGCCGGGAACTTCCTTCCTGCCTTCGATTTTTATGAGCCCCAAATCAGTAAGGTGTTTCATCACTCCGTCAATGTTTACTCCGCGAATAGATTCTATTTCCATTCTGGTTATAGGCTGTTTATAGGAAATTATAGCCAGTGTTTCCAGGGAAGGCACCGAAAGCTTTTGTTTGCCTCTTTCGCGATACATTTTTTTAATCCACATCTCATTTTCCGGAGAAGAACACATTTGAAATCCTCCGGCAACCTTAACTATTGAAATGCCGCTGGCCCTGTTTGCATAATCAGTTATTAATTCCTCAAGCGCCTCTTCTATGGCTTTTTTATCAACATTGAGTATTTCGTTTAGTTCTTCAACCTCGATGGGTTTTTCGTTAACAAAGAGCAAAGATTCAGCAATCGATTTTATTTTAATTTTATCAAGCGGTAAACTTTCTTGTCTTTCCATATTTATGTTCTAATTACGGTTTTTCATTTACGTTGCCGATAAATTTCATTTAAAAGGTCTTCGGTATTGTCTACTTCAGGCCGGGTTTGCAACGCTTTTTTTACCATATCCTCTATTTCTTTACTGCTGTATTGGAGCCTCTTTAAAATATTCGAAGCCTCTTCAACTATTTCTTTTTTAACCGGGCTTTTTTTGCATTCATCCTGGCGCATAAGTGCAAAACGGCCTACTTTGCCCTGCAGGGTTGCGATAATTTGTTTCGCTTTTTGCATACCTATTCCTTCAAGGCCTCTAAGAAAATTTAAATCGCCATCTTCTATCGCTTGTGCGATTTGCGAAATGGGCCGTTCAAACGCTTTTAGCGCAACTTTGGGCCCTATTCCGGATATACCGATAAATTTTTCGAAAAACTCTTTCTCTAGCTCATCCACAAAACCAATCATAACCGGAATTCCTCTGTTCTTGTCCATATTAAAATAATGATAAACTACGAGCTCGACAACTCCGTTATCATTTTTCAACAAACGGCTTGAAACAGTTGAAGGGGTATTGACTTCGTAACAGATACCTCCAACTTCAATGATTGCTTTATTTTCCTCTTTTTTAATTAATTGTCCGCGTATTTTTGCTATCATTGTATAATCATATCCAAATTTTTTACTTTTTCTTCGTGTGAATAAGCAATAGCCAGAGAAAATGCATCAGCTGTATGATTAGAAATAAAACTTTTACCTGTCATGTTTTCGGCCATCCGTTTAACACGGAAAGAATCAGCGCTGCCTTTACCTAAAAACGCTTTTCTTGCCCGCGTGGGTGAATATTCAAAAAGTTTAAGCCCCTTCTGTTCGGCAAGTACGACAACCACGCCTCTTACCTGCGCAAGTATTCCTAAAGTTAACGGGTGTTTATAGTGCGAATACAGTTTTTCAAGAACTAGCACTTGCGGTTTATATTTTTTTATTTCTTTTTCTAATTCTTCGTAAATAAACGCAAGCTTTTGCGCAAATGTTTGTCTTTTTGATGTCGCTATCTCGCCTTCTTTTATCAGTTTAATCTCTGTGTTTTTCGTTTCGCAGATAACATAACCGTTTACTTGAAGGCCGACATCAACCGCACAAATTATCATTTTATTAATTAGGGCATTTCAGCTGCAATTTGTTCAAGCAGCTCATCTGAAATATCAAAATTAGCGTGTACTTTCTGAACATCTTCCTGTTCTTCTAAGGCTTCAATCAGTGAAAGCAGCTGTTTGGCGTCAGAAGCTGCGGCTACCTTTACCTTGGAGCTTGGCACCATGGTTATTTCTGCTTCCTCCATTTTTATATTCTTGGCCTTAAGGGCTTCTTTTAACTGTTCGAAATCTTTCGGGTCAGAAAAGATTTCATAATTCTTTTCTCCGACCTGAACATCATCTGCCCCTGCATCAAGGCTGATAGTGTAAAGTTCATCCTCATTCTTGATCTGGGTTTTATCTATGAGAATGTAGCCTTTTTTCTTAAACATCCAGGAAACGCTTCCGCTGCCTGCCATATTGCCGCCCTTTTTCGAAAAAATATTACGCACTTCTGCGGAAGTCCTGTTTTTGTTGTCGGTAAGTGTTTCAACTATTAAGGCTGCGCCTCCGGGTCCGTACGCTTCGAATATGCAGCTTTCGTAAGTTACGCCTTCAAGCTCGCCAGTTCCTTTTTTTATGGCCTTTTCGATATTATCTGAGGGCATATTGGCAGTTCGTGCCCGGTCTATTGCGGTACGAAGCCTGGCATTTGTATCTGGTTTGCCGCCGCCCTCTCGTGCCGCAACGGTAATTTCCCTTATTAGTTTTGTAAAAAGTTGGCCGCGCTTTGCATCAGCTGCCCCCTTTTTATGTTTAATACTTGCCCATTTTGAATGACCGCTCATAATAACCTCCTTAAATTTTTCGACGAAGTCGGGAAATTTAACCCCGAAGCGCTTCGTGTAAATTTTCTCAGGTCTTGTGCCAGGAAAATTTACACGATATATAGGCGCAATGGGTAAATAACGATTTTCTTTTATTGCACTAAAAAACCGACAGCCTCAGTTGCTAACTTGTCGGCATCGGCATTTTTTTCCCTGTCGATATGGGTTATGCTAAATTTTTCAAATTTTGAAATAATAGTTTTTGCCAGCACAAAAAGCGGATAAATGTTTTTATTTTTTACTTTGAAATTACCATTCAGTTGTTCACAGAGAAGCTTGCTGTCGGAAAAAACTTCTACGTTTCGTTCGTTCATGCCAAGAGCCTCGGTGAGCGCAAAGATAAAAGCCATATATTCTGCGAAATTATTGGTTTGTATGCCTAGATAAATACCATTTTTTTTAATCACGTTATTATCTTTATAGATCAAATAACCTATTCCGACATTCCCGGGATTGCCCGCTGATGCCCCGTCTATGAAAACTTTAATCATAGGCTGAAATCCTCCGGTAAATACAAAATCCTTACGCAGTTTTCACAAAGAACAAGCTGGTCATACATTTTTATTTCATTTATTTTTTGGGAAGTTACCCGCATATTGCATGCACCGCAATTTTCAGTTTCAATATTTACCGGAGCCATGGCGCATCCATAACGGCTTTTTATCAATTTTTCATACCTGGCTAAAATATGTTTATCGATATCTTTAGCTAAATTGCTTTTTTTCTCTTCAAGGCCTTTTATCTTCGCATCGATTTCCGTAAGCTCGTTTTTTAGCTGCGTTTCCATATCCTTATATTTTTTCTCTTCATTTGAAAGCGCTGATTTTTCTTCCTTGGCTTTTTTGTCTGCTGCTTCTATCTCATCCATCGCTTTTATAACATCTTCTTCTAGGAGCGAAACATCTGCCTTAAGGGAAGCTATCTCTGTAAGTTTCGCCTGATATTCTTTGTTGCTTTTAAGCTGAAAAAGCTGGCCCTGCGATTTTTTCACACTTTCTTCTTTTGTTGCCAGATCAAGTTCTTTTTCTTTTTTCTTCACCTGTAGTTGTTTTAATTTATCAGAAAATACGTCAAAATCTTTTTTCCTGGTTTCAAAACTATTTTTTAGGTTGTCCAGTTCTTTGGGTATTTCATTATCCTTTTTTGATTTAAGATTATAAATCTGCGAGTCAACATCCTGAAGCTGAACGAGCTTGTAGATTTCCTCTTTTAAAACCACTAGGCTAAACCCTCCTTATGTTTATAAAAAAACAGATACATTGTAGCGTAATTTTTCTCGTATTTTCAAATGGGCATAGCCTGAGTCAAACAGGCACTATTATACGATATCAGCCCTACAATAAATTCTACCATGGGCACTGCAGGGATCGAACCTGCGACCTTTCGCATGTGAAGCGAACGTTCTACTACTGAACTAAGTGCCCGCTTTCGCCATGCCCTGTGTGTTGTATAGCAATGGGCCCGCAGGGATTCGAACCCCGGACCAATTGATTATGAGTCAACTGCTCTAACCAGCTGAGCTACGGGCCCGGACAAAGTAACAATGATTATAGCAATTTATGCAAGCCATATCAAGCATTTTTTGACGGTATTTACGTTAAAAAATCCAACAAAAAAGAAGGGTTTTTAGCCTAGATTGATTAGTTTTTTAAAATCCCGCTCCGTAACTATATTAAGATGGAGTTCCTTGGCTTTTTGGTATTTTGAACCAGGGGTTTCTCCAACAACCACATAATCTATATTTTTGCTTATTGAGGAGGCACATTTTGCGCCAAGTGCGGTAACGCGCTCACAGGCTTCGTTACGCGAAAAACTTTTAAGTTCCCCTGTAAAAATAAATACTTTTCCGCTTATGAGGCTTTGCTTGATTATTCTCTCAGTTTGGCTCAAATTAAGCCCGTTTTTTCTGAATTCTTCGATGAGTTTCTTTGCTTTGGCCGATGAAAAGAATTTTACAACAGCCTCCGCCATTGTTGGCCCGATTTCATTGATTTCCTCAAGGTCCGCCTCTTTTATGTTAAAAAACTTATCTATTTTTTTAAACCTCTCCGCCAGAATCTGCGCCGCTTTTTCTCCGATGTGCCGTATGCCTAATGCGTAAAGCAAGCGTGACATTTGTCGTTTTTTGCTTGCTTCAATAGCTAAAATAAGGTTATCGGCTTTCTTTTGCGCAAAAAGAGGAAGCTTGAGTAACTCCTCTTTTCTTATTCTGTAAACATCGGCAAGGCTTTTAACGAGCCCCCTATCAACCAGTTCCTCAACTACACTGTCGCCCATGCCTTCAATATCCATTGCGCCGCGCGACGCAAAATGAAGAAGCGACTGTTTTATTTTTGCAGGGCAATCGGGGTTTATGCAAAGCCAGTAGACTTCTTCTTCTTTCTCTTTGGCCAGAGCTTGTTTGCAAACAGGGCAGTTCTCGGGTACTTTTACTTTTTTTGTGCCTTCCTTACGTTTCGCAGTTATAACTTTAATTATTTTAGGAATTACTTCTCCGGCGCGTTCGATTAAGACAGTGTCTCCTTCCCTTACATCAAGGCGTTCGATTTCATCAAAATTATGAAGCGTTGATCTTGAGATGGTTACGCCTGCGCATTCAACGGGCTTTAGGTTAGCTATCGGCGTAATTATGCCGGTTCGGCCTACGCTAAATTCAATTTTTTCAACTTGAGTAGTTGCCTGATGAGCGGGAAACTTATATGCGACTGCCCAGCGCGGAGATTTTAGAGTTTGAGCTAATTGCTCCCGCAGCTTGTAATCATTTACTTTTACAACCATTCCGTCAATTTCATATTCTAAACTGTCGCGTTTGGACTGCCAATTGAGGCAATATTTTATTGCTTCGTCCAGGTTCTTGCATAATTTATTATAAGGATTTATGCGTAGTCCCAAAGTTTTTATCTTTTCAAAAAACTCATAATGATCTTTAAATTCTATTCCTTCAGCAAGTCCAGATGAATGTATAAAACATTTTAAGTTACGTTGCCTGACTATTGACGGGTCTAATAATTTAAGCGAACCGCTTGCAGCATTACGCGGGTTAGCAAATAATGGTTCATCAATCTTACTGCGTGTTTTAT
>JAQVOZ010000203.1 GCA_028702365.1 Candidatus Omnitrophota bacterium
TAAAGGCCGCAGGCAAGAGCAAACATGTATCCAAAAAATATACACACAGGAAAAAGTAAAACAAAACTGGCTGCAGCAATTGGAAACAGCGGAACTGTTTCTCCCGTATTAAAATTCATTATTGCCTTGGAAAGCCGTATCAGGATAAGAGAAAAGGGCAGAATCAAGCTTAAAACAATGAGGCACAATGAAAATAAAGTAACTTTCTGTGTTATTCTTTTAGAAAATATACTGAATGCTAAACTGCCGATTGCAACTGAAATCAGCCAGCTTGAAAAAATAAAACCGATTGAAAGTTCATTTCCGTAAAAAACAATCAAAAATTCTCTTATAAATAATATTTGGGTACTAAGGCTGCAAAATCCGGCAAGTATTATCGAAAAGCCTATTATTCGGTTCAGACGCGCATCCATAAGTATCTGCTATCTAAACAGTAGTTTTATTCCGAGTGCGATAAGCAATATGGAACATATTACCCGAAGGATGAGTTTTGATTTTTCTGATTTTATTATTCTATTCAACAAACCGGACACAAGCCCTGAAAAACTGCCGACAAGGAGCATTGTTGAGGCAAATGTGCCTAGTCCGAAGAAAAACGCATAAAACATTCCCAAAAACGCGTTTTTAGACATTATGCCGATTTCAAATAGCAATATCGTAAGCGGAAAACATGGAATTACGCCCATTACGAATCCAAGCACAAAAATATTGCCGCGACCAAAAAGTCCATCCAAAAACTTACAACTCCAGGAATTTTTGTTTCGTGACAACACTATGATGCAACCAAGGAATACGCTGATAATACCGGCTATAGAGTTGAATAAGATTTTTGTCTCTGCATGAATGAACTGCCGGAAAAAGCCGATAAAAGCAACTACCAGAAACCCAAGAAAAACATAAGCGATAAGCCTTCCCATAGAAAATATAAAAACATCCAGGAATGAGCGGAAAAAACTTTTTTGAGTACCTGCGATATAAGTAGCGAGCACAGGGGTACAGGTCAACAAACACGGGCCTGATATGTTTAAAGTAAAACCGATTAAAAAAAGTTGAAAAGCAGTAGTTAAAGTATCAAACATAATTTTTACTCCCAAATTCCCGCAATTTTATATCCGCAGAATTTGCATTTACCTTCTTTTATATTGTTACCAAGGATGCTGTAACCTGTGCGGCTTATAATTACTTTTTTGCAATTAGGGCAATAAGTACTTTCGTGCGGATGGCCGGGAACATTGCCTATGTAAACATATTTTAGCCCCGCCTCTTTCGCAATATTGTAGGCTTCCTCTAACTTACTTACCGGCGTAGGCGGTAGGTTTTGCAGCTTAAACGATGGCATGAAGCGGCTAAAATGCAAAGGCACTTCGTCGCCAAGATTTTCCTTAATCCAAATACACATCTTGCGTAGCTCTTCTGGATTATCGTTTTGGCCCGGGATTATAAGATTAGTTATCTCAAGCCACACCTCTTCTTTTTTTATTGTTTTAAGCGTTGCCAAAACAGGCTCGAGTTCTGCCATCATTCCCATCCTATTGTAAAATTCCTTATTAAAACCTTTTAAGTCTATATTAACTGCATCCATATATTTAAGAAGCTCTTTTAACGGTTCCTCATTTATGTAGCCGCAGCTATGCATTCCATTTCTTAATCCTTGCGTTTTGGCGAGCTTGCATATATCGAGCATATATTCATAAAATACAGTCGGCTCAGTATAGGTATAAACGATAAAAGGTGTTCCTTGCTCTTTAGCTGCGGTTACTATATCCAAAGGAGACATAGCATAATTTTCTGTTTCATCCGGTTTTGATTGGGATATTTGCCAATTCTGGCAGAATAAACAGCGCATATTACAGCCTGCAACCGCGATAGAAAAAGCTTCTGTGCCGGGCAATACATGGAAAAAAGGTTTTTTCTCGATGGGGTCAACATTAACCGCAATTGGATTACCGTATCCAAGCGAATAAAGTTTCCCATCCTTATTTATTCTTACAGTGCATATTCCGCGCTGGTTAGGCGAAAGCGTGCATCTTCTTGGGCACAACCGGCATTGGACATTCTTTTCTCCGCTGGCTTTCCAGTAAAGCGCAGGGTGTAGTTGTTCTTTTGCGTAACCTATGAATGCCGGCGAGAAAACCAGCGCTATTAGCATTAAATAAATAGATAGCTTTCTTTTCATTAGTATTATTATATCATTTTTGCAGCTATAATTTCAAAATATTGCCTGATTTTTGCTTGGAATGAACCTCCACAGGCTACCCTGTGGGGTAGCCTGTGGGCCTAAAGCCCGTGGTTTCTCTATAATCCCGCCTTCGCTATATGCATGGGAAATTTTCTTCCCGCTCCGCGGGTTTGTAAATTTCCCATGACTTCGGCGGGATAATCGATTCGCATTCATCCCCGGACTTCATCCGGGGATTTCTGCGCATCGATTAAATAACCGCGCCATTTGCCGCATTAGGCTATCGCCGCTACCCGTTAGTAGGAAGACTTTCCTAACGTCATAAAGCTTTTGAAGCTGTTTTATAATCTGCTCAATATCTGAGTCGTGCCTAACTATTAGACAGATACGGCTTTGCGCAGGCCTATTAAGCGGGGTGCATAAAATTCCTTCGAGATTAAAATTCCTTCGCGAAAAAAGCCCGGTAATATGCGACATAACACCTGCATGGTTATTAACTCTAAGTTCAATAATTCTATTTTTACGCTTATTCATAGATATCACCTCCTATCATTTCAAGATTTGATTTGCCCGGTGTAACCATCGGAATAACATTATGAGCATATACTTCTCAAAATTTATCATGCCACCTTTACTTTATTTGATAAGGTCCTGCCGTACCCTTATCTGGGTACAATCTAATGCTGTACACCTCCTCTTTTTTTGAATAGTGGACACGGACCGCGCG
>JAQVOZ010000204.1 GCA_028702365.1 Candidatus Omnitrophota bacterium
AGCCCTGCTTTGATTGTCCTCACCAGAATACCATAAAAACTAAAAAATCCTCGAGGCTCGAGTATTTTGAGAAGCGTTTCAATGCCTATCTCGAAGTTTATACTTCTCCCATATTTGACGCAAACAATGAAGTCATCGGGTCTGTTCATATAGTTAAGGATATAACCGAGCGCAAAAAGACGGAGGAAGCGCTTAAAGAGGCCGCAGAGCTTAAGTCTCATTTTACCTCTATGGTATCCCATGAATTACGCACGCCGTTGGCAGCGATAAAAGAAAGCATTTCAATTGTTATGGATCAGACGGCCGGGCCGCTTAACGATGACCAGAAAGATTTTCTGGACATATCAAAGAGAAACGTTGACCGGTTGGCCAGGTTAATAAATGACGTTTTGGATTATCAAAAACTTGAGAGCGGAAAGTTTGAATTTCATATTCAGGAAAACGATATGAATGAGATTATCAAAGAAGTAAAAAATACAATGATTCATGTAGCGAAAGATAAGAGTTTAAATATTGAATTGAACCTTGATGAGAATTTGCCTAAAATAAAATGCGACAAGGATAAAATCATTCAAGTATTAACCAATTTGATCAGTAATGCAATTAAGTTTACTGAAAAAGGCGCTATTACAATTATTTCCGAAAAAGGTGATAATGTAATTGAGATTAAGGTTAAAGATACCGGTATTGGGATAAAAAATGAAGATTTACCCAGGCTTTTTCGCGCATTTGAACAGTTAGAAAGAGGTAAAGACAGAAAAACCGGAAGCACCGGACTTGGGCTTGCTATTTCCAGAGAGATAATCGAAAAACATAGAGGAAAGATTTGGGTGGAATCAGAATTTGGGCAAGGCTCAGTATTCCACATCACGCTTCCGGTTGTAGAGAGAAGAAGTTGACGTTATGAAGAAAGTTCTGGTAATTGATGATGAGCCGGACATATTAAAAGTAATATCATTCAGGCTTAAAAAATCCGGCTATGAGATTTTAACGGCGGCCAACGGAAAAATCGCGCTTGATATTATTTCTGTTAACAAGCCTGACTTAGTGCTCCTTGATTTGCGTATGCCCGTTATGGGCGGAGAGGAGGTTTGCGCTAGGATAAAAAGCGATTCACTGCTTAAAAATATACCTATAATCTTATTAACTGCAAGCAGCGGAGGAAAGATTGCCGAGAAGGCTAAAGAATTAGGGGTGGAGGATTATTTGGTAAAGCCCTTTGATTCTGATGTGTTGCTGAAAAAAGTGCAAAAACTCATAGGTTAGAATGAAACATTTTTATTTTGTAACCGTATTCATAATTTTAATGTTGGCAGCATTTTTTTTATTAAAACATACTTTTGTGGTTAACTCGTATTGCCTGACCGGAGCTTTTTTGGCGGATAATCCAACCGCGCAGGATATAAAAAATTTTAAGTCCGCATACGGGAAAAAACCGTTTTTGGTGATGGTTTTTATCGGATGGGATAAGGTCGTTAGCGAAGAGACGATAAAAAATATCTATTCCGAAGGCTGCGTTATGGTTGTAACCTGGGAACCGTGGAATCCAGCCAGCGCGGAGGCTATCGATTACGACAAGCTCCTTTGCGGCGGTTACGACAGCTATATTGCTTCTTTTGCAAGGCAGATTAAATCTGTCCCCGGCACAGTTTTTATCAGGTTTGCGCATGAAGCAAATGGAAACTGGTATCCCTGGTCAGGAGTAAAAATAGGGAAACAAAAATATATAGCTCTCTATCGTTACGTGAAGGACAGATTTGATGCTCTTGGCGTTACGAATGCGAAATGGATTTTTTCAATAAACTGCGAAGATGTTCCTAACGAAAAAAATAATCGTTACCTGCTTTATTATCCGGGCGATGACTATGTTGATTATATAGGTATAGACGGGTATAATTGGGGTGATACTAAGCCTTGGAGCAAATGGATGAGTTTTGCAGAAATCTTTTCCAGACGTTTGGAGGCTGTTATCCAAGAGATAAAAAAACCGGTGTTAATTACTGAATTTAGTTCAACATCAAGCGGTGGAGATAAGGCAGCATGGATAGCCCAGGCGCTTAAAAGCATTAAGATAATGAAAAATATCAAAGGTTTTGTGCTTTTTAACCATGACAAAGAAACTGACTGGAATTTTCCTCCGGATAGTTCCAGCGGACGCAATCTAAAACAACAATTGCAAGATAGTTATTTCAAAGAAAAAAATGATTAAAAAAGAAGATTTATTGAAGGAACTAAAAGAGGCGTTAGCGGCAGAAGAGAATTCTATTCCTGTTTATATGAAGCACCTTGATTCGGCAATCTTTTGGACCGGCTGGGAGGATGGGATTTTAACTAAGGCCAAAACTATATTTACTCATCTTGCCCAAGAATCTTCGCGGCACAAGATAATGGTTGATAATTTAATCAAACATATTAACGAGGATAAAAGAGATGCTTTCTAAACAGGATTATTTCGGTTATCTTAAAGAGATGCTTGATATCGAAACAAAAATGAGGGATGTTTATTCTCAATTAGCTGGGAAAGTTGATGATCCGCAAATGAAAGTATTTTTTTCCAAGTTAGTACAGGACGAAACAGAACATGCAAATGCAGTTATTATGTTGATAGAACTAATAGCGCAAAAATATCCCGGCAGTTCTAAATAGAATTATTTAACCCGCCGTTTAAATCTACAAAAATTTAATCCCTTTGCCAGCCCAACAGGTTGAAACCCTGATGGACAGTTCATGGATGAATGATGGAATGGGGGAAAAAGTATCCACAAAATAGCTCTGTGCGCCACGGCCTGATTGTAATTTTAAATTTACTGAAACAGTTTGATTGGTTTTTTCAACGTAGGCAGTTTAAGCGGTATATTTATTAAAAGAGAAGAGAGAGGAACGGAGATAGAAGAGAAAACGGCC
>JAQVOZ010000205.1 GCA_028702365.1 Candidatus Omnitrophota bacterium
ATTGCGAAACTTGTCATAAGAAAATTTTTTCTTGTCCTATAAAAGATGACGTTGGTTTTATTATAAAAAGTATGCTTGAGGCAGATGCAATAATCCTGGCTTCGCCTAATTATATAAATCAGATAACTGCTTCAATGAAGGCATTTTTTGACCGTTCCAGCCACTTTATTCATTGCAAACGGCTTATGGAAAAATATGTTGTTGGTGTTGTTTGCTCCGGAAGCGGAGAGGATGAAGAGATTTTACGCTATATAAAGCATTATGCTAACGCTTGCGGGGCGCAATATGCAGGTGGTGTTTCTTCCAGGGTTCCGGTGAGTGACGAGAAAAAGGAAGAAGGATTTGCTTTGGGCGGGATGCTAATTGCGGCTATAAAAGAAAAAAAATCATTTCCTGAACAGCTCAATGTTATCAAAATAAATAAAGAGCGCTTTAAAAGAGTTATGGAAAAAAGGAAGGATGATTGGGCAGAAGAATATCAATATTGGAAAGATAAGGGTTGGTTGTAATATATAATAGGGGTAAGGAAATATTTATTCCGGATTTCCGATGGCTGTTTATGTCAATACTGTCAGTTAAAGACTTAAGAAAGGTTTATGGTGATACTACTGCCGTAGATGGTATCTCTTTCAAGGTATATCGCAATGAAATAGTGGGTTTGCTTGGCCCAAACGGCGCAGGCAAGACTACGACTATTAATATGATTCTTGGTGTCCTTGAGCCAAATGCAGGAAATATAACTATTGATGGCCTTGATATTTTTTCTCATCGCTCGAAAGCGATAGCCCGCACTAATTTTTCTGCCGTTTATACTCCTTTGCCGGGAAATTTAACAGTTATCCAGAACTTGCGTATTTTCGGCCGCCTTTATCAGGTTGATAATCTTTCAAAACGAATCGAAGATTTACTTGTATATTTTGACCTTATAAAGTTTCGTAACAAAAAATGCGGTGTGCTTTCTTCAGGCGAACAGACACGCGTAAGCCTTGCAAAATCCATGCTTAATAATCCGCAGTTGCTTTTGCTGGATGAGCCGACCGCCTCATTGGACCCTGCGACGGCCCGTGATGTTCGCGTCCGGATTCGTGAATTTGTGGCAAAGGGAAGCGGTGGAGTGCTTTGGACATCGCATAATATGTATGAAGTGGAGGAAGTGTGCAGCCGCGTGCTTTTTCTTTCGCACGGAAAAATTCTTCTTGAGGGCAATCCAAAAACATTGCCTGGCGAGCATGGCAAAAAAACACTTGAAGAGCTTTTTATTGCTGTGGCTCGTGAACGGATCACTTTGGAGGGAAGCTAAGTATGTCTTTTTATAGGATTTTTACTATTGTGCTTCGTCAATTATATCTTATCCGTGGAAGCTTCTCGCGAATGTTCCCGCTTTTTTCCTGGATTGCGGTTGATATGGTTCTTTGGGGATTTCTTACGAAATACTTAAATACTGTTGCGTCAGCCGGATTCAATTTTGTTCCGGCGCTTCTTGGGGCGGTCCTTTTGTGGGATTTTTTCGGCAGAATTATGCAGGGAGTGACAATTGCTTTTTTTGAAGATGTCTGGTCGCGTAATTTCTTAAATATTTTTGCAACCCCGCTTTTAATATCTGAGTATGTTTCGGGCCTTGTATTAACTAGCATATTAACCAGTTTAGTGGGGCTTGCCGTTATGCTTGTTATTGCAACTGCATTTTTCAATTTATCATTTTTAGTATATGGCTTTATGGTGATACCGTTTCTTTTGGTGCTTTTTTTATTCGGTATTTCGCTCGGTATTTTTGGAAGCGCGCTTGTGCTTCGTTTGGGCCCTGCATCGGAATGGTTCATCTGGCCTATACCCGCATTCATCTCGCCTTTTGTCGGAGTCTTATATCCAATTTCAACGTTGCCGGATTGGATGCAATCTATTTCTAAGGTTTTACCGCCAACCTACGTTTTTGAAGGATTAAGGGCAATTATTCAGGGCAAACCGGTTTCTATTGCCTTGCTTGGCGTAGCGGCTGTTCTTGCGGTCGTATATATATTTTTAGCATACCAGTTTTTTGTAAGAATTTATCGTAGCGCCTTAAAGAGCGGCCTTATTGCCCGCTATAGCGCGGAGAGCGTGAGTTAGTAAAGAAGGAAGCCAGCAAAAAAGAAGCGATATGCCGAAAGCTAAATTAAATGATATTTCACTTTACTATAAGGTTTATGGCAATGGTGCACCTTTTTTATTAATTGGCGGCTTAGGTTCCGACAGCTCAAGCTGGTTAGGCGTGGTTAAGGAATTTTCGTCATATTTTCAGACTATCATTTTTGATAATCGTGGGTGTGGTAGAAGTAGTGCAGGCGGTAAGTCTACCATGACGGAAATGGCGAAAGATGCGATTGCCTTGCTGGATTTTTTAAAAATAGAAAAAGCCCATATTCTTGGACACTCAATGGGCGGCTACATTGCGCAGGAACTTGCCATAAATTATCCCAATCGCGTTAATAAACTCATCCTGGAAAGCACTGCCCCTGTTTCTTCCAAAAGAAATAACACCCTATTAAAAGATATTTATAGCCAGCTTGAAAAAGAAGGGCACAGCGAAGCGTGGTTCAAGCGGTGGATTGAATGGTTATTTTCTCCAGAGCTGATTGCTGACAATTCTTTTGTTGAGATGTTTATTAAGAATTCGATTGAATATCCTTATCGTCAGAAAGCGGATGGATTTAAGAGCCAGATAGAGGCAATCGCTTCGTTTGATGTGTGCGATAAGATAAGCGCCATCAAAGCTAAAACCTTAATTCTTGAAGGAAAAAATGATATACTGATAACTCCGGAAGAAGTAAAAGCATTGGCTAAAAATATACATGGAAGCACTGTCAAGCTATTAGACGGCGTAGCGCATTGTATACATATAGAAAATCCAAAGTTATTTACA
>JAQVOZ010000206.1 GCA_028702365.1 Candidatus Omnitrophota bacterium
CATAATTTTTTTGCGTCGTCAGCAAAAGCATCATTGATTATTTTTTCATCGAAAGGCGAATAAAGCACTTCCAGGCTCTTAGCATCTATAACGTCTGTTGCTTCCAAAATTACCCTCTTTAAGAATGGAGGATATTCCTGCTCGCGCCTAAACGCAGACGCACAATTACCAAGCTCAATAAATACCTCTTCTATGAATTTGCTTTTCTCCCCCATAATCACTCTTTTTTTCTCAAGATTAAGAGCGGAAAAAATTCTTTCCTTGATTGTGTTTATTTTCTTTTCCAATATGAGGAGTCCGTCTGCTTTATCCTTTTCAGCCTGCTCTCTGGCGTCATTTAGTATATTCGCAGCCATAGTTTTTGCACGGCTTAGGATTTCTTTTGTTTCATAGTCGGTTTCTTCGTGGATTTTTTTGCGGATTTCCTCGGCATTAGCAATATTTTCCTTTAAATAATCCTGGCTTTTTTGTTTCATAGGATAGATTATGCGCTTATACCTATAATTTCCTTTAAAGATTCTGTAACGCTTTTGCGTCTTTTAGCGGGGCCCCTTGAAGGAACTTCCACTATCAGCGGGAGCTCCTCGCTATAAAGAAATTGATTAAGCTTCTCCCGCATAAAAGAGGCGGCTTTTTCGGTTACAATTATAATTCCAACGTTTTCTAATGCTAATGCAACGTTAAAAGCCTCCAAAGCTTCAGCTTTAGTTGAAATTTCCCTGGTTTCTATGCCTGAAAATTTAAAACCAAGGCTGCTTTCTTTGTCTGCTATGCAGAAAAAATTCATTTTGCACGTCTTCAGCTTTCAGTTATAAGCTGTCATCTGCCCATCAAGGGCACCCCTTTGGGGGCTGATAGCTGATGCCTAATATCTGATAGCTTTTAGATTTTACCCAAAATCATAATAGCTATAATCAAGCCATATATGGCAATACCTTCAGCAAGTCCGACATAGATAAGAGCGCGACCGGCTATTTCCGGTTTCTCGCTCATTGCGCCAACTGCGGCTGCACCAACGTAAGCTACCGCTATTCCTGCGGCAATTGCGCTTAAACCTGTTGCAATTGCTGCGGCAAGAAAACCCCACTGGGCTACAGCCGGGTTAACGTTTGAAGTTTCCGCGGCTGCGAAAACAAAACTAGAAGCGCTTAAGGCAAAATTTGCAATTACCAAAGCAAAAATCCATAACATTATTCTTTTAACTTTCATCCGGCACCTCCTTTGATAAAAACCAATAAGTCTAGCTCAAAGCCCACGTGTTGTCAATGGTTTATAAACATGTTTACCGGTTACAAAGAACTTGGAGAAAAATTCATAGTAGTTTAAACGCAGCGACTGTATGCTCACAACCATTCCTTCAAGTAAAACTATAAGAATATTTCCCAAAATTATCACAAGCACCGACAAAGGCAGCCCCCCGACATCCCTTAAGAGCCGCGATAGTTCAAAGATAGCAAGAAACAATCCGGCGTGTGCAAGGGAAAACGCCGCGATACGTATGAAGGAAACAGTGTTTGCAAGATAACCCATTATTATTTCTAAAATATCTACCAGGCTTTCCATAAAAGAAACAAATAAGCTTTCTTTCTCTTTTTTCTTCCTAAAAACCACCTCTATAACGGGTTTTAAAAAAATAAGGGTAAGCCCTGCAAAAATTAAAATCAGATAAATTGAAGGAATATTTTTTTCGGCAACAAATAATTTGCTTACCAACGCGATAGCAAGCCAATAAATTATTCCGGTTATCAATCCTGACTTATCGAATAAAGCCTTAATATAATCTTTATCGCGCAGTGCGTTTATGATATTTACAAATATTCCCAAAGTGATAATTATTACGCCAAACATGACGCTTATTTTGAAAACCTCTAAAATATTTTCCATAGGCCTTATCCATATGGCAGGAATTATCTTTTCAAATCCAAAGACGCTTCCGTAAAGAATGCCAAAAATAGATGAACTTATGCCGCAATAGACAAGAAGGGTTGAGGCCTGTTTAATTTTTATGTTTTTGGCTCTTCTTATCAATAAACCAATGAACGCCAGAGATAACCCCTGGCCTAAGTCTCCAAACATCGCGCCAAACATTATAAGAAAACTGATTGCGACAAATATCGTAGGGTCAATTGTGCCGTAACGGGGAAGGCCGTAGGAATTTATGAGAAGCTCAAAAGGCTTAAATATTGCGCTATGCTCAAGATAAACGGGTATATCTTCTTTTGGAATATTCAGCTCTTCCGCTCTTTTTTTCTCAATATATGAAACCCCTGCTATTTTTTTGATTTCGCCCGTTACTTTATCTTTATCCTTACGCAGCACCCAGCCTGAAAGTATAACAGTTTTATCTGTTACGCAAGAAAATCTTTTTGCTTCGATTAACGATTTTTTAAGGCTGATGAATGCGCGTATTTTACTCAAAACGCTTCCGTGTTCTTTTGCGATTTTATTTATACGAAAATCCAATTCTTCTATGCGTTTTTTGTATCCATCTATTTTTTCTTTCAATTTATTTTCAACATCTCCGGACATTTCCTGGTCGCCTTCCGGAAACTCTATTTCCTGGAAAGCAACGTCTTTTAAGATTTTTTCAATCACTGCTCTGTCCCGCCTTAACCCTATGGTAAGCGTTATGATTTTTCCGTCCTGTTTTCTAACGGGGTAAAAAAGATGGGGAATTTCACAAAGGCTTCTCTCTAATACCGCCAGATTCTTTTCGTCTACCTTGCCGAGATTAACCTGAAGAAAAGTATAATAAGCCCCGCGTTTAAGCGGGAAGGCAAAATAATCCCTTATCTGCGCAAACATCGATTCTGTCGTCTTGAGTTCGCCTACCAAATCCTGCCTTTCGGATGTTATTGCCGAAAGCTTTTCATCAAGCGATTTAAAAATTTCATTTACG
>JAQVOZ010000025.1 GCA_028702365.1 Candidatus Omnitrophota bacterium
CTGACAAGAAAAAACATACAAAGGGCTGTTACTGGCTTGTTGAGTTTTCTCTTGATACCGATAAATTAGGCGAGCTTAAGGAAACTATAAGGCTCGAAGAAAATATACTGCGCAGCATGATACTGCGCGGCAGGGTACAAGAGGCGGAAAAAATCGAAGCATAGGTGAGATATGGCAAGTTTGAATAAAGTATTTTTAATGGGGAATTTGACAAGGGACCCGGAATTGCGTTATACGCCGCAAGGAACGGCTGTGGTTAATCTTGGGCTTGCGGTAAACAGGTTTTTTAAGGATAAGGCCGGACAAAACCAAAAAGATACCTGTTTTATAAACATAATCGTGTGGGGCCAGATGGCAGAGGTTTGCAATCAATATCTTGCCAAAGGCAGACAGATTATTGTTGAAGGAAGGCTGCAATCGCGCAGCTGGAAAGATAACGAAGGCAAAAATCGCACAACAATTGAAGTCAGAGCTGATAATGTGCAATTTATGTCTAATCGTCCAAAAGAAGAAACTAAAGATGTTGACTTGGGTGAAGAACCGCAGGCGCAGGCACAGGCCCATGAACTGTCCGGGTCCGAGCCTAGCTTAGAAAACAATAATGAAGAACCAGGAGAGGTAAACTGATATGATTAAACAAAAACCAAAAATGATCGGATTTAAGAAGAGTTGCGTTTTTTGCAAGAAAGAATTTGACATAAATTATAAAAACATCGATTTGATTTCCCGTTATGTTTCTTCAAAGGGTAAAGTCTTGTCGCGCCGCATAAGCGGAAATTGCGCCAAACATCAAAGAAAACTGGCGAAAGAAATAAAAATAGCCAGGTTTTTAAGCATATTCCCCTACGTAGTTAAGTAACATGGTTAGAACACATAGTTAATAAATTATCAGGAGGTATAGAGGTGAAGATAATTCTTACAAAAGATGTAGAAAAACTGGGTAAGGAAGGCGATGTTATAGAGGTAAAAGAAGGCTTTGCGCGTAATTTTTTATTACCTCAAGGCTCAGCGATAAAGGCAACAAAAAACAGTTTTAAGGAAATTGAAGAATTGAAGAAAAGAAAAGATAAGCAGGATGAAAAAATAAAAAATGAAGCAGCTCAGTTTAAAACAAAGATAGAAGCGCTTTCGCTGACAATCATAGCTGAGGCAAAAGATACGGAAGAATTATACGGTTCAGTTACAGAGCAGCAAATTTTAAAAGCCCTTAAAGACGAGGGTTTAACGCTTGATAAAGGAAAAATTGCCATACCTGAACAGATAAAAAAATTAGGCGTATATAATTTAAAGGTTAAACTTCACCCTGCTGTAGAAGCTAACCTGCGTTTGTGGGTAATGAAGAAATGATTTCGATAAATTCTCCTCAAGCAATCGACAAGCTTCCGCCACAGAACATCGAAGCAGAAATGGCGACATTGGGCGCGATGCTCATTAACGAACCTGCTATTGCGGAGGTTATGGAGATTGTAGATGAGGATTTTTTCTATAAAGAAGAACATAAAGTAATCTTTTCAACCATCATTTCGCTTTTTAACTCCAGAAAAAAAGTCGACATTTTAACCGTATCCGAAGATTTAAATAAAAAAAAGCTTCTTGAAAGAATTGGTGGTGCAAGTTATCTTGCTACGCTTGCCGATTTTGTTCCTACCTCGGCTAATGTCAGCCATTATGCCCGTATTGTCAAGGAAAAGGGTGTTTTGCGCCTCCTTATTTCAAGCGCCACGCAAATAGTTTCTTTAGCGTACAAAGAAGATGAGGAAATAAGTACCGTTCTGGATAAAGCGGAAAAACTTATTTTTGAAATAAGCGATAAGCGTGTCGAGGGTGGTTACATCCACATAAAAGAAATCATAAAAGATGGAATAGAGCTTATTGAATCGTTGTATCATAAAAAATCGCACATAACAGGCATACCAACGGGGTTCCATGATTTCGATGTAAAAACTGCCGGGCTTCAAAAGGGAGATTTAATAATCGTAGCGGGACGCCCTTCGATGGGAAAAAGTGCCCTTGCTACATCGATTGCAGAATTTGCTGCGGTTGAAGAAAAGATGCCTATTGCATTTTTCAGCGTTGAAATGTCAAAAGAACAATTGATGCAAAGATTTTTATGCTCTCAGGCTAAAGTCGATATGCATAAGCTGCGCACAGGCTTTTTGGCGCCCAGCGAGTGGCCTATTTTAACTTCTGCTGCAGGAAAGCTTTCGGAAGCGCCCATCTATATCGATGATACCCCGGCAATAAATGTTTTTGAATTAAGAGCGAAGGCGCGCAGGCTTCGCGCTCATTACAATATACAACTTATCATAATAGACTATCTGCAGATGATTAGAGGAATGCGTAAGGGCGACAGCCGTCAGCAGGAAATATCAGAAATTTCACAGGCGCTAAAGGCTCTCGCAAAAGAGCTTAGTATTCCCGTGCTTGCAGTTAGCCAGCTATCCCGGGCAGTTGAATCACGCACAGACCATCGTCCGCAGCTTTCTGATTTACGCGAGTCGGGAGCGATAGAGCAGGATGCTGACGTGGTTGTGCTTTTGCTTCGCGAAGAGTATTATAATCCTACACAGGAGAACAAAGGTGTAGCTGAGGCCATTATTGCAAAACAAAGAAACGGCCCAGTCGGAAGCGTTAACCTTGGTTTCATCCGTGAGTATATGAAGTTCGTAAATTTAGCAAAAGGTGCAAACGAAGAGTTTTGATTTTTTTCTAAGCATCTTTGGTTGACTTTGGGGCGAAAAATATCTATAATATATAAATGCGTAAACTTTTAATTTTATTTTTTTCCTTTTTGTTTATTTTTTCTGCTTACAGCGCTGACAGCGACACAATAGCCAGAGTTGATATTAAGGGGCACAGCAGAGTCAGCGATGCTACTATCATTTCAAAAATAAAAATCCGCGCAGGCCAGCCTTACAACGAAAATATCGTAAATGAAGACATAAAAAACCTTTATGCCACAGGTTTTTTTGAAACTGCGGATGCTGAAAAAGAAAAAACTCCGGAAGGAATTATCGTAACTTTTAAGGTAAAAGAAAAACCTGCACTTTCGAAATTGGACATCGAAGGAGCGCATTTTATACGAAAGAAGAAAATAGAAGAGGCTTTAGATATAAAAGTAGGTTCTTTTGTCGATGACTATAAGCTTAATGAAGTTGCCAGCAAAATAAAAGATCTTTACGCAAAAAAAGGTTTTACGCAGACAAAGATTACTTATAACCTTAATGTAATAAAAGATACGAATGAGGCAGAAGTTAAATTTATCATTGAAGAAAGAGGGGTTCTTAAGGTCAGGCGCGTAAAAATACAGGGCAACAAGACCATACCGGCAGGACGAATACTTAAACTGATGAAAACACGCAGTGCATGGCTTTTTAATGCAGGGCTTTATAAAGAAGAAACATTTACGGATGACATAAAAAGAATAACCGATTTTTACCACCTTGAGGGTTTCACTGATGTAAAAATTGAGCCAGATTTAAATTTCGAACAAAAAGGTTTATATATTACCATAAATATAGTTGAAGGGAAACGTTACTATCTGGGCGTGATACAGATTGAGGGCTATAAAGATGTTTCTCTGGATGAGATAAAAAAAGCAATGAAGCTTAAGACAGGCAGTGTCTACAGTGATACTGCACTTTATGAAGAATCTTCCAGAATGCGCTCGGTCTATGTAGACAGAGGGTATATTTTTGCGCAAATTGAACCGGTCAGCGTATTAAACCCGGAAACTCAGAAGATTGATGTCACCTATAAAATTGTAGAAAATCAGATAGCCTATATTGAGCGTATCGATATCAAAGGAAATATCAAAACAAAAGATAAGGTAATACGCAGAGAGTTACGCGCTTATCCTGAAGAGCGGTTTGACGGCAAAGCAGTTAGGAAAAGCAAAGAAAAACTCGAAAATCTGGGATTTTTCGAAGAAGTCAGATTTGATACCGAGCCTGGCACAGCACCTGATAAGGTAAATTTAATAGTCGACGTAAAAGAAGCAAAGACCGGCCATTTAAGCTTCGGCGGCGGCTATAGCTCAATTGAAGAATTTGTCGGTTTTGCTGAAATAAGACAGACCAATTTTGACTTTAAAAATTGGTCAACATTCTCCGGCGGCGGACAGGATTTAAGCCTTTACGCAAGCCTTGGAAGTTTGACGAGCCGTTACGAGTTAAGTTTTACTAATCCCTGGATATTTGACAGGCCGTATTCATTTGGCTTTGACGCATATAAGAAAGGCCATAAACAGGATGAAGATGTAGGCTACGGCTACAGCGAAGACATCACCGGAGGAGATATCCGTCTTGGAAAAGATTTTAGCGACACTCTTAAGGGGCAGGCTGCTTATCGTTACGACAGAGTAAAAATCAGCGACATGGTAGATAATGCAACCAGCGACTTAAGGGATGAGTTGGGAGTTACTAATTTAAGCAGCGGCTTGTTTGATTTGGCATACGATACCCGCGATAACGTGTTTTCGCCTTTGACGGGTATTTTTTTTACCAATAACTTTCAGGTGACCGGTGGCCCATTCGGGGGAGATAAAGATTTTGTAAAATATACCGGGCGAATCAGTTATTATTATCCGCTTATAAATAAATCTGTCCTGGAAGGAAGGTTACGCGCAGGTTGGGCTGACCCGTTTTCTGATACAAAAAAAGTTCCTATTTATGAAAGGTTTTTTGTGGGCGGCGCAAATACCGTAAGAGGTTATCAAGAAAGAAAACTAGGCCCGGTTGACCCTCAAACCGACGATCCTCTCGGCGGTGAGTCAATGTTTATTGCAAACCTCGAATATACTTATCCCTTGATTGATTTTTTAAAAGTCGCTACCTTTTTCGATGCCGGTAACGTATGGAGCAAAAATAGTGATTTTTTTAAAGAAAAATTATTCAAAAGCGTCGGTTTGGGCGTGAGAGTTAAAACTCCTATTGGCCCTGTCAGCGTTGATTATGGCTGGCCGCTTGATTTGGGGCCTGGGGAAGAAAAGAAAGAGGGGAGATTTCATTTTAATGTAAGCAGAGGTTTTTAGTTGCCTGCCAAATGCTCTTCTTGCGTGCCTTTCGATTTGCTTCCCTAGATAAAAGGCTAAAGATAAGCAAGCAGGAAGTAGATTGGATTGCTACCGTATGTTAAAAAAGGAGGAATAGAATGAAGAAGTGTGTTATTTTTCTTGTAGCTTTTTTTGTTGCATGTTCTTTTTGCTCGGTTTCTTTTGCCAAGGATTTAAAAATTGGATATTTGAATTTTTTGGAAGTATTTAACGAATATAAAAAGACAAAGGATTACGATGAGACGTTGAATAAAAAAGCTGAAGTAAAAGAAAAAGAACTAAAAGTCAAAGAGTCAGAGATAGAGAAGATGCAAAGTAAATTAAACGTGCTCAAAGATAAAGAAAAAGAAAAACAACAGAAAGATGTGGAAAAGGCAGCGCAGGAATTTATTCAACTTAAAAGGCAATCTCTTATTGACCTCAAGAAAGAAAAAGACGAGAGAATGAAAGAAATAATCGAAGACATAGACAAAGCCATAAAAGACTATTCAAAAAAGAATAATTTCGACCTGGTAATACATGGTAGCGCTGTTTTATATGGCGATAACGCCATGGATATCACTCAAGATATCCTTAAAATCGTAAATGGCTCAGCAAAGAAATAAATTTGTAAATTAAACAACGCCATACCGCTCTTAGCGCGTATGGCTTCTTAGGAGAACAAATTAAAAACCGGATAAATCCCGTCGAAATTCTTAACTAAAAATTATTTCCAACGGGTAAGCTGGTTTGTGATTATGCAATGATTAAGGTTACTCTTGAAGATATAGCAAAACTGGTAGAAGGGGAACTGGTAGGTGATAAGAATATTCTAATCACCGGTATTTCGGGGATAAAAGAGGCTAAAAAAGGTGAGATTACTTTTTTGGCGAATCCGAAATACGAATCGTTGCTTGAGACCACAGAAGCTTCAGCGATTATTACCTCAAAACTTCCGGTTAATTCTTCCAAGCCTTTGATACGGACAGAAAACCCTTCTTTTGCTTTCGCAAAAGTAGTGGCTATGTTTGCGCCTGAAACAATACGCCATCCAAAAGGCATAAGCCCGCAGGCTTATATTTCTTCTAAAGCACGAATAGGCAAAAATGTTGCAATCGGCCCTTTCACAATTATAGAAGACGATGTAACTATAGGCGATGATACAATCGTTTACGGCAATTGTTACGTTGGTTACGATACGAAAATAGGCGCCAAATGCATAATTTATCCGAATGTTTCCATAAGAGAACGGATTACAATAGGCAACAGAGTGATTATTCATTGCGGTACAGTTATAGGAAGTGATGGTTTTGGCTTCGCGCAGGTCAAAGGTGTTCAAGAAAAAATTCCGCAAATTGGAACAGTCATCATAGAAGATGATGTTGAAATAGGCGCTAATGTAACTATCGACAGAGCAAGGTTTGACAAAACGTTTATAGGGAAGGGTACAAAAATAGATAATCTGGTCCAGATTGCGCATAACGTAATCATCGGCGAAAATTGCACAATTGTAGCTCAAGCAGGCATATCGGGAAGCACAACCATTGGTAAGAGGGCGATTTTGGCAGGACAAGCCGGACTGGTCGGCCACATAACTGTTGGTGATGGCGCCATAGCAGCTGCGCAGGCAGGAGTTACCAAGTCTATACCGCCGCACACTATGGTATCGGGATATCCTGCAAGGCCACACGACGTTGCAAAACGCGTAAATGCCTGCGTGCAAAATCTTCCGCAACTTTATAAACGCATAAAGGAACTTGAACAGAAAATTGAGAAACTAGAGGGCCTACTTAGAGAAAAAAATGGATAAACAACGGACAATAAAAGGAAAAGTTTCATTTGAAGGGATAGGACTTCACAGCGGACAGAATTCGAAAATCGAAATTCTCCCCGCGCCCATCAATACCGGAATAATTTTTATACGACAGGACCTGGGAAGCCAGCTCATAAAAGCTGATTTTTATTCCATAGGCTCTGCCGAGAAATTTCCCCGGCGCACCTCGATTTGTGCAAATGGAATTTACATACACACGATCGAACACTTGATGGCTGCCTTTAATCTGCTTAAAATTGACAATGCCCAGATAAATATCTGGGGTGAAGAAGTGCCTGGTTTAGATGGAAGCGCTAAAGAATTTGTCCAAAAGATACAAAAGGTAGGATTAGAAGAACAAGATGCGCCAATAAACTTTTTGGTTGTGAAAGAACCTATTTGGGTTGAAGAAGCTCAAACAAGCATTGTAGCCCTTCCTTATGACGGCCTTCGCATGTCTTATGCTTTAAAATATGACAATCCGTTAATCGGCACAGGCTATGTTGATGTAGTTTTGGATGGAAATATTAAGGAAAACATCTTTGAAGCCCGGACATTTTGCCTGGAAGAGGAAGTTAAATCATTATTAGATACAGGCCTGGGTAAAGGCGCTAATTACGAAAATACGCTTGTAGTTTCCAAGCAAGGCGTGGTTAAAAATAAATTAAGATTTCCGGATGAATTCGTTAAACATAAAGTTCTTGATTTAATAGGCGATTTATATCTTGCCGGGCCCTTAAAGGCTCATATAATTGCGGTAAAAAGCGGGCATTCATTAAATATAAAACTGCTGGAGAAGCTGCGCCGTTACAGAGAAAAAACAGTAGGGGCAGGAGTGGGGTCGCATACTTCGTTTGTGCCGACAACCAACCAGTTAAGCAGCGAAGAAATAATGAAACTTCTACCGCACCGTTATCCCTTTTTGCTTGTTGACCGCATAATCGACATGGAAAAGTTTAAAAGAGCGGTAGGCATAAAAAATGTTACCATGAATGAACATTTTTTTCATGGCCATTTCCCTGGCAGGCCGGTTATGCCGGGAGTTTTGATCGTAGAAGCAATGGCGCAGGTAGGCGGGGTTTTAATGCTTTCAAATGAAGAGAATAAAGGTAAACTTGCTTATTTTATGGCGGCTAATAATGCAAAATTCCGCAGGACCGTTGTCCCTGGCGATCAGCTGGTAATTGAGGTGGTAGCTGGAAAAATACGCAGTAAAACAGGCATAGTATACGCAAAAGCTTTTGTTGACGAAAAGCTTGCCGCCGAAGCAGAACTCATGTTTGCGCTTGTCGATTAGCCGTAACAAGCCTATCGAAAATAATTGTCCTCAATATTTTTTCTGTTATAATAGATAAAACATGCCTAATAAAATCGATAAAAAAGCTATTGTCAGCGAAAAAGCGCGCGTAGACGCGTCTGTAATTGTCGGGCCATATGCCATAATCGGCCATGACGCAGAGATAGGTGCGGGCACTTGCGTGGATGCATTTGCCCAGGTGATAGGAAATACTAAAATAGGCAAGAATTGTCATATCTTTTCTCACGCAGTACTAGGAAATCCCCCTCAGGATTTGAAATATAAAGGTGAACGAAGTTTTTTGGTTGTGGGTGATAATAACATAATACGCGAATTTGTTACAATGAATCTCGGCACAGAAAAGGATTCCAAAACAATAATTGGCAACAATAATTTGATTATGGCTTATTCACATATTGCCCATGACTGTATAATAGGCAATAATAATGTACTTGCTAATTGCGCTACTTTGGCCGGCCACGTTACCATAGAAGACAAGGTAACTATAGGCGGGCTTGTTGCAATACATCAATTTTGCAGGCTGGGCATGCTCTCTATAGTTGGGGGCTGTTCTAAAGTTGTGCAGGATGTTGCTCCGTTTTCAATGAGCGACGGCCATCCGTCGGTGACCTGCGGGCTTAATCTTATAGGTATGAAACGGTCAAATTTTTCTCTGGAGGCCATACGCGTCTTAAAAAAAGCGTTCAAAATTCTTTTTTTTGAAGGCCATACATTTGATAAGGCAGAAGAACTTGTCAGAAAGGAATTACCCCTGACCAAGGAGCTTAGCTATTTACTTTCATTTGTTTCTTCATCAAAACGTGGTTTGGGTAGACAATAGTTCTCTTTAGCAATTGAAGATTATATGAAACTTGGAATTATTGCCGGAAATCGTCTCCTTCCTATTATACTTGCCAAAGCCATAAAACAAAAAACCCCGCAGATTGAGCTTGTTGCTTTTTGTTTCTATCACGAAACATCAGCCCTTATTAAAAAATATGCCGATAAAACAATTTGGTTTTCTGTGGGCAGTCTTGGTAGCCTTAGGGATGCAATTAAAGAGGAAGGGCTTACTGAATGTATTATGGCAGGCCAGATTACACCGCTACGTATTTTCAACCGTAAAAAATGGGATAACGAACTAGTCAGGCTCGTTGAAGAGACTAAAGACATGCGCCCACACACTATTTTTTCAGGCATTATTTCATATCTCGAGCAGCAGGGAGTTAAGTTTATCGATTCAACCACATATCTTAAGGAAAATCTTGCTTTAAATGGTTCCATGAATAAGCTAAATCATGGTGGCGAAGTTACTGAAGATATAGAGTTCGGAGTTAAAATAATTTCCCGTTTTGTTGATTTGGATATCGGACAAACTATTGTTGTTAAAAATAAAAGCGTTGTTTCCATTGAAGCTCTTGAAGGAACCGATAACACAATAAAACGCGGTGCACGCCTTGCAGGAGGCGGCTGCACTGTCGTTAAGTTCAGCAAAACAAATCAGGATTTAAGATTCGATGTCCCTGTGGTGGGCATGCATACATTAAACCTTCTTAAAAGAATAAAAGCTTCCGCTCTGGTTTTAGAGGCGAATAAGGTTTTAATTTTGGAAAAAGTGAAATTTTTAGAACTTGCGTCAAAGCATCAAATACCTGTTGTCGGCGTAAACAGACAAGCGTGTTAGTCTTTAAAGTATCCTCAATCATCAAATCGCTCATTAGCACTTTCCGCAAGATAATTTTTATTTTTTTACTGCCGGTATTTCTTCTGTCTATGCCAGGTAATTCTTTGTGCGAAAAAGAGCCAAGCGAAAAAACGTTTCTTGATGATGCCGCTTCCTACAAAGAAGCAATGGACTACAAAGAAACTATCTCCGTGCTTGAAAACAACAGAAGCTCACTTACTCAAACACAAGAAAACAACTTTTTATCCCGCATTTATTATCTGGACAACCAAAGCAAAAAGGCAATTGAGGTGCTGGATTCAATCGGCGATAAAGACTGGCTTAGCTATCTTTATTTAGGGCTGGCGTATGAAGATCTGGGCAGCAATCAGTTGGCTGTGAAAAATTACCTTAAGTCACTTAAGCTAAATGAAAATACTATCGCGTTATACAGGTTAGCGAAAATATATTATAAACGCAAAGCGTACACAAAGGCTTCGCGTTTTTTCTCCAGACTAATCAAGCTTGATTCAAGCACGCGCATAGCCAATTATTATCTTGCTGATTGTTTCTTAAAAACCGGGGATTATGAGCGGGCCTATACTTATTCAGCAAGAAGTATCAATTTTTATCCCGACAATAAAGACATAAAAACCCAGCTTATTGAAATAAAAGACAAAATCGGAAAAGCTTTCTTTACCGAGACGAAAAGGGCAATAGAGCGCGCGAGAGACCTGGTAAAGCTTATGTTTTATAAACGAGAAAAGAATGTGCCGCTCATCAAGGTTGGAATTGCTACCGACCTTAAAGATTTTTCCTTTCGTTGCGGCGGAGCTTTTTCGGTTTCTGATTCTAAAAATTCATTCAAAGGAGAAAAAAACAAATTTTACAAAATAATATTTCAAAATAAACGGCTATATCTAACTGACGATAAAACAGGAACGGTTTATAAAAAATTTAAAAGCCCGGTATCTATAAAAAGCAAAGGCTATCCTTTTTACATTCTTGATGTAAGTTATGGCCGGGCTAATTTTTGGCATAAAAAAATCGACAGAATATACAGGGGGGACCTCAGGCTTTTGACAGATAAAGATATTACCCTCATTAATGTTTTAGGAATAGAAGAATATCTCTACGGAGTTCTGCCCTCAGAGATTCCGGCTAATTCCAGCAACGATGCGCTTCGTGCGCAGGCGGTTGCGGCGCGAACGCTTGCATTTAGAAGCATAAAACAACAGCGCCATGCAAACAGCGATTTTGATGTTTGCGCAGATGTCCATTGCCAGGTTTATCAGGGTATGTCTGTTGAGGTTTCTTCAACCAATAGGGCGGTTGACGAAACAAAAGGACAAATTATTTTATACAAATCAGAACCAATTGAGGCAATTTATCACTCAAATTGCGGGGGGTGCTTGCGGCGTGATGTTTTCGGCGGAAAAGAATATTACGCGCAAAATTTCGATTCAAAGAAAAATGGCTGTTTAATGTCTTCGTATGAGGAGGAAAACTGGTTCACCACTTTTCCCGAAAGCTTTTGTGCGCATTCGTATAAAAGTAATTACCGCTGGCAAAGAGCCTACGATGAAGAAGATTTTCTGATTGCATTTGGATACCCCCTTGGGGATATAGTTTCTATCACACCTTCTGAAAAAATTGCCTGCGCAGCATATAAAGCAATACAAATTAAAACTCCGAAAGATAAAGTAATTGTAAAGGGGGATTTTAATATACGCAATTATTTCGATAAGTTACGTAGCAGCGCTTTTAAGGTTGATATAAAGTTTTCAACGCATAAAAAAGCAAAAATGATATTTTTTTGGGGCGCT
>JAQVOZ010000026.1 GCA_028702365.1 Candidatus Omnitrophota bacterium
GATCCAATTCCACCTTGTATTCCTTCTTGACTATGTCTTCTAAAATTTTAGAAACTTTTTGATAAAATCCTTTCATGGCTATTTGAAAACTTAGATACCTGCGGCTTTAGTTACTGCATCTAACTTTGCAGCTACTACAGGGGGTAGTTTTATACTTTTTATGGCAAGTTGAGGATCTTTTAATCCATGGCCGGTAAGAGTACAGGTAATAAAAATTTCTTTCGAACTTGAAATCTTATTAAAAAAACCGGTTTTTTTAAGCATAAAAAGGCCTGCCACAGAAGCAGCTGATGCAGGCTCTGCAAAAACACCTTCGGCGCTTGCTAAATATTTATATGCATCAATTATCTGCTTGTCGCTTACCGCGTCAATTAACCCGCATGATTCTTCGCGCGCTGCGACTGCTGCTTCCCAACTTGCGGGATTACCTATTTTAATAGCGGTTGCTATTGTTTTGGGATTCTTTATGGGGTGGCCTTTTACTATCGGGGCAGCGCCTTTAGCCTGAAAACCAAGCATAGCTGGAAGACGATTTATTTTTCTGTAAGCGTAATACTCCTTATATCCTTTCCAGTAAGCAGTGATGTTTCCGGCGTTACCTACGGGAAGGATATGAAAATCAGGCGCACGCCCGAGGTAATCGCATATTTCAAACGAAGCGGTTTTTTGGCCTTCTATGCGATAGGGGTTTATGGAATTTACCAGCTCAACATGATATTTTGAAGAAATTTCTCTAACTATCCTTAATGCGTCGTCAAAATTCCCTTTTACTGCCACTACCTTTGCATTGTGTATGAGTGCCTGGGCTAATTTTCCAAGTGCGATCGCACCTTCCGGTATCACAACTATGCATTTTAAATTTGCGCGCGCGGCATAAGCCGCGGCGGATGCGGAGGTATTTCCGGTTGATGCACAAATAACGGCGCGGGCGCCTTCTTCTTTTGCTTTTGAAATAGCAAGAGTCATTCCTCTGTCTTTAAATGACCCTGTTGGATTAAGCCCTTCATATTTAAGATAAACTTTGAAATTTTTTCCAATTAGGCGTGAGATTTTGGGCGAATATACTAAAGGGGTGCTGCCTTCAAGCATAGTAACAATAGGGGTATTTTTGGTTATCGGCAGGAAATTTTTGTATTGTAAAATCAGGCCCTGATACGCCATTAAAAATCCTCTATTCGTATTATCTGCGATGGGCTTTTTATTACGGAAAGCCGGTCAATTCTAAGAAGAGCCTTTTGCATGTCTGACTCTTTTGCTGCGTGCGTAATCATTATTACGGGAACGAATTTTCTGCGCAGCTTCTCTTTTTGAGTGACAGACGCTATACTTATATGCTGCGAAGCAAGAATTTTGGAAACTTTTGCCAAGACTCCCGGCTCATCATAAGCCATAAATCTCATGTAATATCGTGATTTTACCGAATTTATGGTCTTGAGCCTTATATTTTCTTTCTTCCTTTCGGAAATTTCGCTTTCTAACGACATGCTCACAATATCGGAGATAACAGCTGAAGACGTAGCGAGCCCTCCGGCTCCCCTTCCATAAAAAAGCAGGTCTCCTGCGGGCTGGGTATCAAGATATACTGCATTGTAAGAAGACGAAACTTCGGATAAAGGATGGCCTATGGGTATAAGAGTAGGGTGGACTCTTAAATCAAGAAATTTACCCTGGCGCTTTGCTATAGCCAAAAGTTTTACCCTGTAATTTAATTCTTCTGCATAAATGATATCAAGCATATTAATCTTGGAAATGCCTTCGGCATACACCCGCTTTGATGAGGGCCATACCCCGAAACAAAGATAACTTAATATGCATAGTTTATTGAGTGTATCAATGCCTGATATATCAAAATGCGGTTTCTTTTCTGCGAAACCTTTTTTCTGAGCGCGGCGAAGAGCTGAAGAAAAATCAATCTTTTCCTGCGCCATTTTATAAAGTATATAATTTGTTGTGCCGTTTAAGATACCGTATATCTTTTTTATTTCGCAGGCAACTAACCCTTCTGAAATACTTTTAATCAGAGGTATTGCTCCGCAAACAGAAGCTTCAAACCCTATGTTTTTTCCAAATTTACGCGCAAGAGAAAATATTTCACGGCCGTGCTCAGCCAATAAAGCTTTGTTTGCAGTAACTACGTTCTTTCCTTTGCTAAGAGCCTCTTTAATAAAAGTAAAAGCCGGCTCAATACCTCCAATCAGCTCAACTATCGTATCTATTTGAGGGTCATTTAAAACCTTTGAAACATCAGTAGTAAAAGGAACGTTATACTTTGCGGCAACTTTTCCTTTGCCCTTTCTTAGGTCACACGCAAATTTTACTTCTATCTTTAAGGAAGTACGCCGGTTAACAAGCGAAGAGTATTGCGCCAACGACTTAAGCGTAGCGGAACCGACATTACCTAAACCGATTATTCCTATTTTTTTGACCATTTTTCTAATAACTCTTTTATATAAATTCCTAGTTCCTTAAAAAATTCTGCCGGTAAATCAGTAAATCTTAATCTCGTTTCGTATATAAGGCCTTTTACTATCTCTTTGGAATCAACAACTTCAGCTATAATTTCTATCTTTTGTTCAAGAAAAGGAAACCTGATTGTCATAGCAAGCTGAGTGCCGCTGTCAAATTTTTTGTTGGTGGTGATAAGAACCCCGCCCTGGCTTATGTTTTTGGTTTGACTGAGATCATATGTACCATGCTGCCTTATCCTGTAGCTTACAACAAAATTAGCATTTGCCCTTGGAAATTTTCTTCTTTCCGCCCCCGCATATTTTTCCATACTCTTACCTCCTTAAAAGCAAAACTTTGCCTTTCCTGCGGCATAGCTAGTTTTCAAAAAGACACAGGAGAAAAATTAGCAATTGTTGCAGGAAAACCAATTTTTTTATCAAATTTTAAGATCGGGGGAGAGAGATTTGAACTCTCGGCCCCTTGCACCCCATGCAAGTGCGCTAATCCGGACTGCGCTACCCCCCGATTAGAAATCTAGGGGTTTAGCCCCCTTGAATCAACCTGTGCAACCTCAAAGAAGCAAAACCAATTTAAAAACAAAATCCCTCTTGTGCGTTAAAATGATTGATTTTTATTTATTATACTAGGCTTTTTGGGGCTGTAAAGCAAGATTTATCGCTAGCATATCCACTATAGCTTGAACGCAAATCACCGGTCTATAAAACCCTGATTGTCGTTCCAGACATCGTAGGAAGGCTCATCTGAACGAGACTGACTTTCTGCTGGTGCATATTCGCCCCAGTTATCCAGGCTTTCTTCCGGGGCTGGCGGTTCTTCTTCTTTAGCTGCTTCTTTTTTCTTTTCTTCTTCGGCTTGCTTCTTTTCTTCTTCTTTTTTCTTTTCTGCCTTGATTGCTTCTGCTGTTTTTTCTTCTGCCGTCTTTTCTTCAGTTTTTACCTCTGTACCTTCTTGTACCGGCCCTGCGCCTGCACCACCGGCATTTTCATCTTTATTAATGCCGGCTTCGGTTGCGCTGGCATTTGAGCCGGCAGAAGCATTTACGGCGCTTTGTGAGAAACATACCGGTAAAAAAAACAAAATGAACATCGCGGTTACAAAAAAAATAGTAATATTTTTTATCATGTTTACCTCCTTAAAAATCAAATTTCCTGCAAACACTTTATACACACAGATACACGCGAACCGGCTTTATTAATTTTGTTTACCAAATTATTGTTATATATTTTCAAATTAGTCATTCTCTCCTCGTATGAAAAAATAATACAATGACACAACAAGAATAATTATGACACAAGCTATGCGTATTAATAAAGGGTCAAATTGTTCTTTGTTTCTTTTAAAAAATTCCACCATATAATTTTGAATTTTTGTGGCGGCTACCAGTATCAACGCAATAACGAAACAAAAAGAAAATGCTTTTTTTATTTTCCAGGACTTCAATAATATCAATAAAGATACAAGGAAAAGGAGCCAAAATACCGGATTGGTGACGGAAAAATTAAAATTTACCAGTTCATAAAAATATTCCAAAAACTTTTTCGTTAATATCTGCCATTCAACATTAAAATTACTCATATTACCAGTTTGATTTATTAATTTTACCACCCGGATGTTTTTCTACAATAAAAATAATGCGCTCAAAAGTGCAAAAAAAATAGCCCCGGCATTATACCGGGGCTATCAATATCCAATTGCTTATTTTCCCTGCATAGCAGAGATAACGTTCTGGCTAACGCCTTCTTTCTTCAAATAATTAATGCCTTCTTCTGAAAAGTTAAACTTTGAATTTGTAGCGCGGATTTCCTTAATTATATCGTCGTCGCTTGCCCCTTTCCTGCTCATATCTATTATCTGCTGCATAGAAAGCTGTCCGGCCTGAACTGTCGGTTGTGCAGCTTGCGATGGCTGTGTATTTGCCGGAAGCGCCTGGGCTTGCGGTTTATTAATCTGGCTTCCTACAAGCGCGCCTGTAAGCGCACCAGCTGCAATACCTATGCCTGCTCCTTCTCCGCCGTGGCCGCCTTGATGGCCTATGATGCCTCCTGCGGCGCCTCCTATAAGCCCGCCAATTACAGCACCCTCAGCAACTCTTGTTTTATTGCTTTCACAGCCGTAACTGCATACAATAAAAAAACTGCAAAAAATAACCAATACTTTTTTCATTTAAACCTCCTCTATTCCGTAAACTTTCCGCAGCAAGCTATTCAACCTTAAGCGGGCGATTCATTAAATCCTTCACAGCCTGAACAGGCGCTTTATTCTTATAGAGCATACAATAGATTTCTTTTGTTATGGGCATATCTATTTTATATTTTACGCTTAAATTGTAAACTGATTTTACGGTGGTCACACCTTCCGCAACCATTTTCATATTTTCCAATATACTGCTGATCTTTGCTCCTTTACCGATTTTTTCGCCGACATAACGGTTCCTTGAAAGCACAGAAAAGCAAGTAGTACATAAATCGCCTATCCCGCTTATACCAAGGAAAGCTTTTTCGTTTATTTTCAAAGCCCTGGCGAACCGCATCATTTCTTTAAGACCTCTGCAAATCAGCGCTGATTTTGTATTTGTGCCGAAGCCTAAGCCATCAGATATACCGCAGGCAATAGCTATTACATTTTTTAAAGCCCCAGCCGTTTCTATTCCTGCCACGTCGCTATTTGTGTATAGCCTTAAATTTGTTTCTTTGAATAATTCCTGTATTTTTTTTGCATTTGCGTGGGAACGCGAAGCTACAGTAGCAACAGCGGGAATATCTTTCGCTATTTCTTTCGCTATAGTAGGGCCGGATAAGACTACTATTTGTTTTAAATTAATATTTAATTCCTGTTTTATTATTTCGCTGGGCCGTTTAAGGCTTTTTATTTCAATGCCTTTCATTACGCTTATAAAAATTTTATCTTTGAGTTTAACTTTGGTATTGCTGATTTTTTTTAAAACCGCTCTTAAATATTCTACCGGGACTGCGATTATAATAATGTGGCGAGACAATGCGGTTTTTAAATCAGAGGTAATACTAATATTGAAAGGTATTTTTACCGAGGGAAGGAAATCTTTGTTTTCCTGATTCTTTATTATTTTTTTAACTTCTTTTTCGAATGGAGACCATAGAGTTATTTCCAGATTGCTTTTTCTGGAAAGAATTATTGCCAGGGTTGTTCCCCAGCTTCCTGCACCAAGTATGGATATTTTCTCTTTCATGTTTGACACTAGTTTTTGCGAATGACGTGAAATTTCTTCCCGTTTTTCCCGAAATCAATCATTCTTATTCCGGCTCAGCTAAATATCTGGTAAATTTTCTTAAATTCCATCCTACAGGAAAATTTACCAGAACTTCGCCGGAATTAAATTTTTCCGCTAAAGGCGGAAAAATTTAAGCGGGCGATCGGGATCGAACCGACATATCCAGCTTGGAAGGCTAGTGTTCTGCCATTGAACTACGCCCGCTGAAAATGTAAAAATACAGGGTTATTCCTTAATTTTCAGCGGCATCGAGGACACATGTCCGAGATGCCTTATCAACGATAAGACCCCTCCCTCATCTTCAATAAGTTCGAGGTGTTTTCATTTTGCTGTAGCAAAAAGAAAACATGGGCAGGGGAGGATTTGAACCTCCGAAGTGCAAGCACAACAGATTTACAGTCTGTCCCTTTTGACCGCTCAGGAACCTGCCCTATCTTAACAATTTTTAAAATAACGTATAAAAAAGCCCAGGAAAGGACTCGAACCTTCGACCTGAGGTTTACAAAACCCCTGCTCTACCAACTGAGCTACCTGGGCGATATTTGCTACTTATTACCAATCTTCTTTATCGCCGCTGGCAAATATTCTATTATGTCAGAAGCAATTAAACAGGTTTCGGTTTTTTCTTTCGCAGCTAAATCTCCGGATAAACCATGTATGTATACACCAAACCTTGCTGCGCTAAGCGCATCCAGGCCCTGCGCCATTAAACCGGCAATGATACCGGTCAATACATCGCCGCAGCCGGCGGTTGCCATACCGGGATTGCCGGTATTGTTTTCAAACAACGTTTTACCGTCGCTTACAAGAGTGCGATTTCCCTTAAGAACGAGAGTTAGATTATACTTAAAAGCGAATTCCTTGACAAGTTCTTTTCTTTTATCTTTTATCTCTTCAATTGTCAGCTTGGTTAAACGGGAAAACTCAACCATGTGCGGCGTTAAAACTATATTTTTTTGTTTTCTTTCCTTTAATACATTTAAATCTGTTGAAAGTGCATTTAAGCCATCTGCATCGATTACCATTGGTTTATTTATTTCTTTAATTACCTTCAGTAGTAAACTTCTAACAGACGGTGTCTGATAAGCCCCTCCTCCTAAAGCAATAACGTCTATTCTTTCCAGTAACTTTAGAATCTCTCCAAATGCCTGCAGCGAAAGATAACCCCTATCCTCTTTTAAGGCAAGTACAGTTGCTTCTGTGACTTTTACTGCCAGCACATTGCTTAGTGACTCAGGCACTCCAGCTCTTACAAGCCCTGCGCCTATACGTAAAGCAGCGTTAGCGCACAGCGCAACTGCGCCGGTTAGGCCAGGAGAGCCCCCCAGCACAAATACATAACCATAATCTCCTTTATGTGTATTTGTTTTACGTTTTAACAATTGTTTGGGTAACTTCATATTTATGGAAAATTATTTTTTCTGCGCGACAGCACAAGCAACCGCATAATCTTCAATATGGCTTATTGAAAGCAAAATTTCCACATTAAGCTTTTTCTTGAATTCACAATAAGGGGCGCCGTTTTTGCGGTTAAGTATGATTATTTCATTTAGCGCAAGCGGATATTCTTTTGAAATCGCTTTAATTATAGCCTCTTTTGCGGCAAATCTGGCAGCCAAGCGCTGATAATACATTTTACCACTAGATATATTCTTCAATTCCTTACTATCAAAAACGCGCTTAAGAAAATCCTTGCCTAATTTCTCAATGGCGTTTTGCATTTTGCCTACCTTAACTATATCTATACCTATACCCATCACCATTTTAATTTTTAATTATAAATTAATAATTATTAATTAACTTATTAGCTCAAGCATTTCTTCGACTGCCGCAACCATGCCCACAAATACCGAACGGCAAATTATGGAATGGCCTATATTAAGTTCTTCTATCTCTTTTATTTTAACTATAGCTTTTACGTTTTCGTAATCAAGGCCGTGGCCTGCGGCAACAAAAAAACCTAAGTCTTTAGCAAACTTTGCAGCTTGTTTTACTTTCAACAATTCCCTTTTTATCTCGCTGGCCGATTTAGCCTCCGAATATTTACCGGTATTAAATTCAATCAAGTCAGCGCCTATTTTTTTCGCTTTTTCGATTTGTTTTTTATTCGGGTCTATAAAAAGGCTTACCGCGATGCCTTCCTGCTGCAAAACCTTAACCGCCTTTTCCACTCTTTTATAATTATTCTTACTTACGACATCAATTCCGCCTTCTGTGGTTAACTCTTGCCGGCGCTCAGGAACAAGCGTTGACTGCTCAGGTTTAATCTTTAATGCAAAATCAACGATATCTTTGTTTATGGACATTTCCATATTAAAAGGCACCTTGATTGCTTTTTTAACAAACAAAATATCTCTTTCTTTTATGTGCCGCCTGTCTTCTCGTAAATGCGCAACTATGGAACTGCATCCTGCATATTCGCAAAGTAAAGCACCCACAACAGGATCAGGATATAAAGTTCCTCTTGCTTCTCTTAAGGTAGCTATATGATCGATATTAACGCCCAGCTTCATCTATTTAGCCATCCTGCCCCTGTTTAAATTTTAACGCCCTTTGTTATTTCGTTACTTACGTATAACCAGACAATTATTCCCAGAATCAAGGAGACAATTTTAAGCCAAAAATTGTAGGTTATTAATTCTTTCAAGTTAATTTTTCTTAATTTAAAAAATCTCATAAAACAACCTCATTTACTTAATTGCCCCTTTAGAATAGTGAGAAGGTCCTGCGTCGTTAAATCTCCGGTTAACTGGCCGTTTATAGCGAGCGATACGTGCCCGTTTTCTTCCGAAACTATTATGACCAAAGCATCGGTATGTTCGGAAAGGCCTATACCTGAACGGTGCCTCATGCCTAAGGTTTTTTCTAAATTCAAATTTTCGCTGTGCGGGAAAAGACAGCTGGCGGCAACTATTTTAGCGCCATCAATAATCAGCCCGCCGTCATGAAGAGGCGCCAGGGGATGGAATATGTTTTGCAGCAATTCGGAAGTTAAATCCGCATTGATTAAAATACCGCTTTCTATGTAATCATTAAGGCCCATTTCTCTTTTGATTGCGATAAGAGCGCCGATTTTTTTTCTCGATAGTATATTAACTGCCGAAGCTATTTCTCGTAATATTTTCTCAATTTCCTCTTTGCCGAGGCTTTTATAGAAAATATGGCGCTGGCCCAATCTTATAAGAGCCTCTCTTAGCTCCGGTTGAAATATAACTACTATAATTATTAAGTAAAAGGCAAAAAAATTGGTAAGCAGCCAGCTTAGAACAGTAAGATTTAATTTTTGAAAAATAAAGTAAGAAGCTATTAAGACTATGACGCCTCTTATAAGGTATGCGCCTTTTGTGCCCTGGAGCGAAACAACTATCCTGTAAATAACTATCCAAAGTATAATGATTTCGAGAATAGTTTTTGGATTAAGAAATCTTAAAAACATAAATTAATTATTTATTATGCTGCTGGCGATACGAAGCGCTTCTTTGTTTTCTTTGACATCGTGGACTCTTAAAATATTTGCCCCCCGCAAGGCCGCGATAAGGCCTGATGCAATTGTTCCATAAAGCCTTTGATCTGTGCTTTTACCGGTAATTTTTCCTATAAAAGATTTTCTGGATAAACCTATAAAAATAGGCAGGCCAAAAATTTTAAACTTATAAAGCTCATTTATGATTTTAAGGTTATCTTTAAGGGTTTTCCCAAACCCTATACCGGGGTCAATCATAACCTGCTGCGGATTTATTTTTTCTTTGTTCAACATAGAAGTTCTTTCTTTAAAAAAACTGATAATTTCTTCTGTAACCTTGCCATATTTCGGATTTATCTGCATAGTTTGCGGTGTTGCTTTCATATGCATCAAGATAATCCCGAGTTTATGTTTCTTTATTAAGTTTATAACACCGGGCGATTTACGTAAAGCAGTAATATCGTTTACTATATCTACCCCTTCGCTGGCAGCCGCTTTTACAACGTTTAGTTTATAGGTGTCTACGGAAATTAAAACATCCTTAAAATTCTTCCTTACAGCAGAAAGAACGGGGGCAATTCTTGCGATTTCTTCTTTCTCCGGTATAGGATGCGAATACGGCCTTGATGATTCAGCGCCAATATCAATCATCGCTGCGCCATCTTTTATCATTGCTTCTGTTTTTTTTAAAACCAAATCTTTAAGTTTATTGCCGCAAGCTTTTACCAGCAGCCCGTCTCCGGAAAAAGAATCTGTTGTAAGATTAATTATACCGCAAAGAAGGGGCTCTTTTATTTTTATTGTTTTGTCGCGCGCCCTTAGAACAAATTCCTGCTTGGATAGATTATCCAGATACAAAGATAAGTTTTGTGAAATTTCATTAAGATGAAAAGGCTGATTTTTTAATTTGCCGCACAATTTACTAAGTTGCGCAATACTTCCAAATATTATCGTATCTGTTTTTTTATTCTTAACCAAAGCGCTTCTTTCAACAGCGCTGTCGCTACCAAGAGAAAGTAAATGCTGTTTTATAATATTTGCTTCCCAGGATTTTATACCTTCTATCTTGAAGGCGCTATATACACATTTTAGAGAAAGTATATCTATGCCTTCCCGGCTTACGCCGACAGAAGACAACAAACTTTTTGCGGCTGTTTCATTTTCTATACTTAAAGGAGTGATTATCATTTACAATTTTGAAGGTAAAAGGCGTTAAATTGCAGATTCTTCTTTTTTATCACTTGTATTTATCAGGCCAGTTATTTTTTTTGCTTCCTCTCCATCGAGAACTTCTTTATCAAGTAAAGCATCAGATAGCGCTTTTAGCTTATCGATATTTTTCGTAATTAATTCTTTTGCTTTCACGTATGATTCATCGATAACTTTTTTTACTTCTTCATCTATTATGCGGGCTGTTTCTTCGCTGTAATTTTTTTCTTCAAGCAGGTCTCTGCCTAAAAACACCGGGCCATCGCGCCGGCCAAGCGTAATATTTCCAAGTTTCTCCGACATACCGAACTTTGTAACCATGTGCCGTGCCATCTGAGTTGCTTTTTCAAGGTCATCCTGCGCGCCAGTTGTTATATCATGCAGATTTATCTCTTCAGAAGCTCTTCCGCCAAGGGCAAAAATAATACGCGCAAGTATTTCATTTTTAAACCAATGATGTTTATCTTCTAGGGGCGGAGCAAAAGTATATCCGCCGGCCATGCCTCTTGGAATTATCGAAATTCTTTTTGGCGGGTCAAGCTCGGAAAGTAAAAGCGATACGAGCGCGTGTCCCGCTTCATGGATTGCCGTAATTTCTTTATCTTTTTTTGACATGATGTGGCTTTTCTTTTCAGGGCCAATCATCAACCTTTCAATTGATTTTTCAAAATCGGTCTGCTCTACAGATTCTTTATTGTGCCGGGCTGCCAAAAGAGCTGCTTCATTACAAAGGTTTGCCAAGTCTGCTCCGGAAAACCCAGGAGTCTGGCTCGCTATTGATTTTAAATCAACATTTGCCGCAAGCTTCACCTTTACCGTATGCACCTTAAGCACTTCCTCTCTTCCTTTGATATCCGGAAGCGTCACAATTACATGCCTGTCGAATCTGCCGGGCCGAAGCAATGCTGAATCTAACACATCGGGCCTGTTTGTAGCTGCCATAACAATTATGCCTTCTTCTGTCTGGAAACCGTCCATTTCCGCAAGCAGCTGGTTTAAGTTCTGCTATCTTTCGTCATGCCCTCCGCCTATCCCTGCAAAACGCTGTCTGCCTACGGCATCTATTTCAT
>JAQVOZ010000027.1 GCA_028702365.1 Candidatus Omnitrophota bacterium
ATTTCACTTAAGAATAAATTATGGGAACGTTCGAAATTTAAAGGCGTTGAATTATATTCTAAAACTATAGGTATAATTGGTTTAGGCAGGATTGGAAAAGAATTTGCCGAACGTGCGCAGGCGTTCGGCATGGAAGTTATCGCTATGGATCCTTTTGTTTCGGAAGAAGTAGCCAAGGCTCTGGGCATTAAGATAGTCGAGCTTACCGAACTTTTGAAAAATTCTGATTTTATCACCATACATACTCCGGTTACCGATGAGACACGAAAAATGATTTCTACGAAAGAACTCGCTCTTATGAAACCGAAAGCGTTTATAATCAATTGCGCCAGGGGAGAAGTTATAGACGAAGACGCGCTGTATCAGACGTTAAAAGAAAAGAAAATAGCCGGTGCCGCGCTTGATGTGTTTTCGAAAGAGCCTCCCTTTGACATAAAATTGCTTGAGCTTGATAATGTGGTAGTTACGCCTCACTTAGGAGCATCAACCGAAGAGGCACAGTTAAATGTTGCAATTGAGATAGCTCACTGCATAAAGGATGCTTTACTTGGTAAGGCTATACGTAACGCCGCGAATTATGTCCAGCTCGACCCTGAAACTTACAAAATCATACAGCCATATTTCGAACTTTCCGAAAAAATGGGCAAATTTATAGCCCAAACAGTTGAAGGCGGGACAAAAGAAATAAAATTATATTATTTAGGCGGCGTTTCTGCGTATAAGGTTGATGTGCTTACCTTGGCCTTTATGAAAGGATTTTTGTCGGGCCAGCTTATTCAGGATGTAAATTACATTAATGCCCTTGAAATCGCAAAAGGGCGTGGAATTAAGATAGAACAGATAAAGATTGCTGATGAAGAAGAATATGTAAGCTCCATACGCGTAAAAGTTATAACGGATAAATCAGAACAGGTACTGGAGGGAACTCTCTTTGCCAATAAAGAGGCTCGGTTTGTTAAAATGGATGACGTGTATACGGAGGTTTATCCTTCCGAATATATGCTTGTGATAAACAACTGGGACAAACCGGGAACCATAGGATTTCTTGGAACAACATTGGGCAATCATAAAATAAATATTGCCGGTATGAGCCTGGGCCGCCGCGCACAAAACGATACGGCGCTTACGATATTTAATCTCGATAACCCATTGAATGATAAAGTTATAAAAGAAATTTCTTCCAATAAGAATATTGTATCCCTGAAATTCGTAAAATTATAAGTGCTTAAGAATAAATAGGGGGATAAAGATGAAGAAAATAATCTTTTTGCTGTGTTTTTTTGTTTTACCTTTTACGTCTTATGCTTATGATTTCACTGTAATTTATACCGGAAATTCCTATTCCTCGTTATATCCCTGCGGGCACTGCCCTTCATCTGTAGGCGGGGGGCTTACTCGACGGGCAACTATAATAAACGAGGCTAAGTCAAAGTCAAAAAATGTAATTCTTATAGATGGCGGAGAGTTTACTGCGGGTGGCGCCTTGGATGAAGCAAGCATAAACGTAGAAGCAGATAAAAAAAGGACTGCTTATTATTTCGAAACGCTTAAGGCAATGGGTTATGACGCTTTAGGCATAGGTGAAACAGATTTTACTTTTGGTGCAGACTTTTTAAAAGATAACATCAAAAAAACCGGCCTAAAAGCTGTCAGCGCAAATTTGAGCCTTGAGGGAGTATCGCCATATTATATAAAAGATTTTTCCGGATTTAAGGTAGGAATAATAGGGTTATCTCCTCAGTCTATTGCCCAAAAAAATTCCATCAAAGCAACCGATTACAATGCCGCATTAAGCGATTCGATTAAAAAAATAAAATCAAAAGTAAACTTTATTATACTAGTTTCTTCGCTTGGAGATAAAACGAATATTGAAATCGCCAACAAATTTGCAGATATAAATTTGATATTATCCAGCGGAAATATATTAAGCCCAAAAGACTACGAGAAGATAAACGACACAATTTTAATAAGGCCGTCCTATATGGCTAAAGACGTAAGAATTGCAAACATAGAAACAAAAAACAATAAGATATCAAAATTTGATTTTAAAAAAGAGAAGTTAGCGTTGTCGGTGAAAGAAAATACCGAAGTAAAAAAGATTATCCCTGCCTGCTTTAAGGATAATGACTGCCAGAAAAGAGAAGGATTAGCTGCAAGCTGTCAAAATCAAGGTTCAAATGCGGCTGCCTGCCTATACGTTGAACCAAACAGGATAGAGGCACTATTGATTACGGATACCAGCTGTTCCTTCTGCGTAACAGACGTTACACAGAACCTGCTTAAAGAGATATTTTTGGGCATAAATTTCAAGGTTATTGACTATAAAGAGCCTCAGGCAAAAGAGCTCATAAAAAAGTATAATATAACCACGCTTCCGGCATTTATCCTGCCGCAAGAAATAAAAAAAGAAAAAGAATTTCCTAAACTGACTAAATTCACAGATGAAAAAGACGGAAAATTCCTTTTAAAACCGCAGCTTTCCGGATTATTTATGCTTTTAAACAGAAAAGAAACTTCTTCCAGAATTGACTATTTCGTTAATCTCTATGAACCTTCCATGCTTTCGGTGCTTAACGACCTGGCTTCTTTTTGTAAAAAAGAAAACATAAAATTGGACGTTCATTTTTTCCTTACTGAAACGAGTACTTATGGGTATCCTAAAGAAGAAATACGCATGGCTCTTGCGGTAAAGAAAGCGGCTCCGGATAAATTTCTTGAATATATAGCAAAAAGGCTAACCGACATAAAAAATACTTCATGGGCAGATTCTCTGGAAGCATTGCATATCGACTATAATAAAATAAAAGAAACCGCCAAGTCAAAAAATCTGGACAAAATGATTGACGACAATGACAAATTGATTTCGGAATTAAATATAAATTACGGAAATGCTATTCTTGTGAATAACAATAAAATTTTTGCAATTATTGATAAAGTTAAGCCGGAAGATCTGAAAAAATTGTTCAGGAGGTAATTATGGCAAAAATTTATATAGTCGACGTTACAAACAGGGACGGAGTGCAAACATCCAGGATATGCCTTTCGAAACTCCAAAAAACGATGATAAATATTTATCTCGATGAAATGGGAATATACCAGAGCGAATTTGGTTTCCCAACTACAAACCACGAAATAAACTACCTCAATGCAAATTTAGAGCTTGCAAAAGATAAAGTAATCAGCAGGCTTCGGCTTTCAGGATGGTTACGTGCAATAACAAGCGATGTTGAGTTGGCACTTACTAATGTGCCTAATCTGAAATATGTAAACCTTTCAATTTCCACATCTGACCAGATGATAAAGCATAAATTCCAGGGTAAACTTGATTATAAAGAAATAATAAAAAGTGCGGTAGCATCAATTAAGCTTGCCAAGAAGCTTGGTATCAAGGCTGTAGGCATGAATGCAGAGGATGCTTCACGTTCAAAAGTCGAATACCTTACAGAATTTATCAGTGCGATAAAAGATGCCGGTGCAGACAGGTTTAGATACTGCGATACTCTCGGCTACGATACTCCTTTTTCTATATATGAAAGGCTGTCTAAAATTCTAAGTAAAGTGAAAATGCCCGTAGAAGTACATTGCCACAATGATTTAGGCATGGTTGTTGCAACATCAATTGGCGGAGCAAAAGCCGCGCTCGATAATGGGGTTGATGCCTATGTTAATACCTGCGTAAACGGCGTAGGTGAACGCGCAGGGAATGCTGACCTTTTAAGCGTAATTTTGGCAATTAAATACGGAAGCGGCATGGAGAAATACAAACTTGATGAAAAAATAAATTTAAAAACCGCATGGAAAATAAGCAAGTATGCTTCGTATGCCTTTGGCATACCCATACCGATTAACCAGCCGGGTGTAGGCGCCAATGCTTTTGCGCACGAAAGCGGCATACATGCTGACGGTGCGCTTAAAGACAGAAGGAATTATGAGCTTTACGATTATGAAGATTTGGGCAGGGGGGAACCGGAGATTATAGATACGGGACGAAAGATTACTGTTGGCGAATATTCCGGTATTAAAGGTTTTGGTAATGTTTATGACCAGATGGAAATTAACTTTAAAAACGACGAAGAAGCGCGCAAAATCCTTGAGCTGGTAAGGTATGCTAACGTTCATAACCAAAAACCGCTGGTCGAAGATGAACTTAAATTCGTTGCAAAATATCCGGACATAGCAAAGAAAATTTTTACGATGCAGCCAACCGTATAATCCTGGAATAATTGATATTAATTTTAAAATAAGGAAAAATATGAATACTTCTGTTGTCGGAATGCAGTGGGGAGATGAAGGTAAAGGAAAAATTATAGATTTTCTTTGCCGCAATAATGATATTATCGTGCGCTTCCAGGGTGGGAATAATGCCGGGCATACTGTTTTTTTAAACGGAAAAAAAATTGTTTTTCACCTTATTCCTTCAGGGCTTTTGCATAAAGGAAAAATTTGCGCGATAGGCAACGGCGTAGTTATTGACCCTAAGGTATTGATAGGCGAGATAAACGCGCTTAAAAAAGAAGGGATTGAGGTAACTTCCGATAATCTTAAGATATCATTATTTTCTCATATAATAATGCCTTACCATCATATTATGGATGGCCTTCGCGAAAAAAAGCGTATTCAAAAAATAGGCACAACCATGCGCGGCATAGGCCCGTGCTATTCGGACAAAGCTTCCCGCTGCGGTATACGCATGGTTGACCTTATAAATCCGGAAACTTTTGCTTTTAAGCTTAAAGACAATCTGCGGGAGAAAAATGAAATCTTTGAAAAGATTTACGGTCTTCGCGCCTTTGCCTTCGACAACGTATATAAAGAGTATAACGAGTATGCAAAAACGCTTAAACCGTATGTTTGTGAGCTTGTAGATTTCTTCTATAAGCTGCGTAATAAAAAATTTCTTTTTGAAGGCGCCCAGGGAACATTTCTTGATATAGATTTCGGGACCTATCCATTTGTTACTTCGTCATCTACGGTTTCTTCCAACGCTATTTTAGGCTCAGGGCTTTCGTTTGTAAAAGTGAATGAAATAGTAGGTGTAGCCAAAGCTTATACTACACGTGTGGGAGAAGGGCCGTTTCCTACCGAACTTGACAAAAATCTTGGCGGGTATTTTCAAAATAAAGGAAAAGAATTCGGCGCAACCACAGGCCGGCCGAGAAGATGCGGCTGGCTTGATTTAGTATTGCTTAAAAGGTCGAAAATTTTAAATAACATAAATAAAATTATTCTTACTAAACTTGATATACTTGATGAACTGGAAGAAATAAAAATATGCACCGCCTACAAACAGGAAGAAAAAACCCTTAAGGAATTCCCGATTGATTCGTCAAAAGTTACGCCTGCCTACGAAACTATAAAAGGCTGGCGTAAAAAAACCGAAAACATACGTAAATATAAGGATTTACCAGTTGAGGCAAAGAAATATATAGAAAAAATCGAAAAATATTTAGATTGCAAAATCAGCTACATCTCTGTAGGAGAGATGCGCGATGCAATTATAAAGAAAAGCTAATGCCTAAGATTTAGGTCTGCTTTTTATTCAAAGGAGGGTTTTGTATGCAAGGGTTTGATTTTTTATTACTTGCACCGATAGGCTCTATACTTGCTCTTACTTTTGCAGCATATTTAGCCGTTAAGATTTTAAAGAGCGACCCGGGAAATGAAACCATGCAGGAAATCGCTCAAGCCGTACGCATAGGAGCAAAAGCATACTTAAAACGCCAATATCTCGGGGTTTCGATATTCTTTGCAGTTGTCTTTTGTATCCTTTTATTCCTTGCTTTAAAAAATTACCTGGTTATATTTGTTCCATTTGCTTTTTTAACCGGTGGGTTGTTCAGTGGACTTTCCGGTTTTATCGGTATGACAATTGCAACCCAATCGTCCAACCGGACTGCAGCCGCAGCGATGAAAAGCCTAAACTCAGGCCTCAGAGTAGCTTTTTCCAGTGGTGCAGTTATGGGCCTCACTGTCGTCGGCCTGGGACTGTTGGATTTAAGTATCTGGTATTATTTTCTTAATTGGTACTATGGGGTAAATCCGCAATCTATACCGGCAGGAATAGACAAAATAGGCGCTATCACTTCTACAATGTTATGTTTTGGTATGGGCGCCAGCTCCCAGGCGCTTTTTGCAAGGGTTGGCGGAGGAATTTTTACAAAAGCCGCTGATGTTGGTGCGGATTTAGTCGGAAAGGTTGAAGCAGGAATTCCCGAAGATGACCCGCGCAACCCCGCTGTAATTGCCGATAACGTAGGCGATAACGTCGGAGATGTTGCAGGAATGGGTGCGGATTTATACGAATCATATGTAGGTTCAATAGTTGCTACTTCTGCTTTAGGTGTCGCAGCAGGATTAGGAATTCAAGGCGTAACTGTCCCTATGGTTATGGCAGCAGTAGGCGTAGTTGCTTCAATCATTGGAACTTTTTTTGTAAAAAGCAAAGAAAACGCGAGTCAAAAAGTATTATTAGCGGCGCTACGTAAAGGTGTATTTACCAGCTCTTTTATTGTGGCTATTATTGCATATTTTCTCATACGCTTCACTCTGGGAGCTGACCATATAGGTATATACTGGTCGGTTATATCAGGGTTAATCGCAGGCGTCCTCATTGGTGTAGTAACTGAATATTACACCTCAAGCGGCTTTAAACCAACACGTTTTATTGCGGACCAATCCCTCACGGGCCCGGCAACAGTAATTATCGGCGGCATGGCAGTTGGCATGATGTCAACGGCGCTTCCGGTTATTATTGTAAGTATCGCAATTATGGCAAGTTTTATTTTTGCAGGCGGACTGCAGCATTTTGAAACAGGCCTTTACGGTATCGCAATTTCTGCCGTAGGCATGCTTTCTACGCTTGGCATTACCCTCGCAACAGATGCATACGGCCCGGTTGCAGATAACGCAGGAGGAAACGCAGAAATGTCGCATTTGCCTCCGGAAGTTAGAAAACGTACTGATGCGCTTGATTCCTTAGGCAATACCACGGCAGCAACAGGCAAGGGTTTTGCTATCGGTTCAGCCGCTCTTACTGCGCTTGCACTTATTGCTGCTTTTAAAGACGAGGTGGTTAGATTTGGCTCTACCATGCAATTAGATATTATGAAGCCGGCGGTTTTAGTCGGTTTGTTCTTAGGGGGAATGTTACCGTTTCTTTTTTGTTCAATGACCATGCGCGCAGTAGGCCGTGCTGCATCCAAAATTGTAGTTGAAGTGCGCAGGCAGTTTAAGGAAATTAAAGGCCTTATGGAAGGCAAAGCCAAGCCTGACTATGCGCGTTGCGTAGGCATCGCAACCAAAGCTGCACAGCATGAAATGGTTCTGCCCTCACTTTTGGCAATTACAGCTCCTATAATAGTCGGGATAATTTTGGGCGTTGAAGCCGTAGGGGGATTGCTTGCAGGGTCTCTTGTTACAGGTTTTGTTTTAGCAGTTATGATGGCAAATGCAGGCGGAGCCTGGGATAATGCCAAAAAGTACATAGAAGAGGGCCATCATGGCGGCAAAGGCTCATTTGCACACAAAGCGGGTGTAGTAGGAGATACAGTGGGAGACCCGTTCAAGGATACATCAGGACCCTCGCTAAACATTTTAATTAAACTTATGTCGATGGTATCGATAGTCTTTGCTTCGTTTATCATACGCAATACTTTATCTAAGTAATTGCAAAATAGAATTTTACAAAAAGGCAGGATTTAAAATATCCTGCCTTTTTGTCGTGCCTGCCTTTATTAAAAACCTCATTTTTCGTGATTTTGCGCATACCTCGACATTACCTGAAATTTACCCTTAAGTTTTCAATTTGGGGTAAATTTCAGCGTCGACCCTTCGGGCAGAAAATACATTTTCCAAATGCATTTTCTGGGTAATTTGATATAATACACTAATCCCTTTTTTGAATACCACAAGGCATGGCCCGTGGGATGGTGATACAAAGCACCACCGTATCAAAACGTGTCATCTTCAAAAAGGAAATCTAGTATGTTAGATAGCTATTTACGGCAGAAAGAAGAGCAGTGGGAGAGTCTTTGCAGACGTTGTGGCGGCTGTTGCGGCAGCTTTGATGACCCATGCAAACATCTTAAGAAAGATAAAACTGGCTTTTGTTTTTGCGAAATATACTCAAACCGGTTAGGCGTCAGAGAAACTGTAGCCGGTGAAAAGTTTAAGTGCGTAAACATACGTGAAATAATCAATACCTCATGGAAAAACGATTGGTTATGCGTATACAAAAATCATTTCGCTAAATTATGAAGCTAAAAGGGGTAAATTTAGGAAGCTGGCTGATGATGGAAGGCTATATTTTGGGCGGGCGGAATATACCAGAAAGCATTTTTAAGCAAAACTTCGGGAAGATTAACGGTAAGGCAGCGCTATCTGAATTTATACGCCTTTTTAGGGATAATTTTATAAGCGAAGATGATTTTAAAAATATTTCTCAAATGGGCGCAAATTGCATAAGGCTTCCGTTTAATTACCGCCTTATCACAAAAGAATATCCGAAGAACGGGCTTACATATCTTAAAAAAGCATTAACCTGGGCGCATAAGTATAACCTTGGTGTTATTTTGGATTTACATGCAGCCCCTGGGGCGCAAAATTGCGATTGGCACAGTGACTCAACGGGGCGGGCATTATTTTGGGAAAAAGAAAAGTTTCGAAAGGAAACTTTAAACCTCTGGGACGAGTTAGTCTCGGAATTTAAGGACGAACCCGCATTGATAGGTTTTGATATCATTAATGAACCTGTTTTAGGAGAAAAACCAGTAAGCCTTCTGGCTGCTTTCTACAAGGAAGCTGTAAAACGTATTAAAACAATCGATAAAAAACATACAATATTTCTCGAGGGAAGCTTATGGGCTCAGCGCATAGATTTTCTTAAAGACCTGATAGAAGAAAATGTTTCTATAAGTATTCATACCTATCAGCCGCTTGATTTTACTTTTAACTTTGAGCCTTTTTATAAGTTTCCCGGAAAAATTAACAACGAGCTTTGGGAAAAAGAAAAAATACGCAAATATCTTGAACCTTACTTTTTATTCTCTAAAAACAACAAGGTTCCTATTTTTGTCGGTGAATTTGGCGTAAATTGGAGAGGAGGATTCTGGGGAGAAATTAACTGGTTACAGGATATTCTTGAAACATTTGAAGAATTTGGCTTTGGTTATACCTATTGGACATATAAGGCAGTTTCCGGCTATGTATTTCCGGATGGGCTGTATCAATATATACAAAACAGCAAATATATTATGAGGGAAGGCCCAATTTACGGGTGGGAAAATTATATAACCAGCTTCCAAAAAGAAAAAAATAAAATTGCTGATTTCTGGCAGACAAAAAACTTTATTGCAAATGACGCAATTATTTCTAAATTAAAGGAGTTTTTTAAAAAATGAAAAAACAACGAGATGTTATTCCGGCTATCCTTACGAATAATCGAGAGAATTTGCTTGATATGGTTAGAACTTGTTCCGGCTTTTGCAAATATGTGCAGATAGATATCATGGATGGAAAATTTGTTCCATCAAAAAGCATAGCCATAGAAGACCTTCGCGGCGTGCGTTTCCCCACAAAAAGCGAGGCACATTTGATGGTTAACGAGCCTCTCGAGTGGGTAGCGGCCTTTAAAGCTGCCGGCTCACACAGGATAATTTATCATTTTGAGACACAAAAAGACCATGCTGGAGTAATCGATGTTATAAAGAAACAAAATCTTGAAGTAGGCCTGGCCATAAATCCCTCAACAAAAATAAAAGATTTTGGTTTTTTGGTTGGCAGCGTCGACTGCGTACTTTTTATGTCGGTTGTGCCGGGTTTTTATGGCTCAAAATTCATTCCCGAAGTATTGGATAAGATAAAAGAATTCAAAAAATTATATCCGAATAAATGTGCCGGCATCGACGGCGGAGTAAAAGCAAACAATATCGGCGCTGTTTCAAAAAGCGGGGTAGATTATATTTGCGTGGGAAGTGCTATTCTTAAAGCAGCCAACCCAAAAGAAGCATATTTAGAAATGAAGGATTCATTAAATGAATAGAGCAACAAAAATATTTGTATTTATTCTTATAATATCCGCACCTTTGATTTTTTATAAATACTTTTATAAGCCAAGGATGCATCCTGCGATAAAAAAGATTATCCGGCAAGAACCTCTAAAGAGGCCAAAAATCGCGTTAATTTTTGATGATTTGGGCGAAAATACCAAAGATTTAAACGAAATTCATTCGTTAGGCATACCGGTAACTGTTTCTATAGTACCCGGGCTTAAGTTTTCTAAAAGCATTGCACAAACCTCAAAGCTTTACGGCTTCAGTGTTATGGCCCATATACCGCTTGAACCTAAAAACGCGCAAAAATATCAGACAACTAAATATAAATTTATAAGCAGCTCTCTGCCAAGAAGAGAACGCGCCGCATTACTGCGTTACTATCTTAACTACATACGTGTAGCTATCGGCGTAAATAATCACATGGGCTCTGCCGCCACAGAAGATGCTAAATTAATGAAAGAGGTAATGCGGGCAGTAAAATATAACGGCCTGTTTTTTATCGATAGCCGCACATCCAATAATTCGATAGCTTGCGAAGTAGCAAAAAAAGAAGGTGTGGTTTGCGACTACAACGAAGGTTTTTTTGACAGCGTAGACGATATAAATGCTATGCAGAATAAATTTTTTGAACTGCTCAAAAAAGCCAAAGAAAAAGGAAAAATAATCATAATAGCTCACCCTAAAAAGAAAACCTTCTTTTTGCTTCATAAGTTGCTGCCAAAAGTTAGTAACGAAATACAATTTATCACCATCAAAGACTATTTAGGTTTGTAAAACCAGAATTTCTCAGGATTTTTTAAAATATGAAGAAAGTACTTTTGCATATATGCTGCGGAGTTTGTGCGTTTGCATGCATTAATTATCTCAAAGAAGAAGGGTTTCATATCGAAGGCTTTTTTTACAACCCAAACATTGCGCCTGAAGATGAATATACGAAAAGAAAAAATACAGCAGGGAAAGTATGCGAAATAAATTCCATTAAGCTAAACGAAGGCATATATGACCCTGCTAGCTGGGATGCTGTTTGCTCAATTCACGCAACTGAGGCTGAAGGCGGCAAACGCTGCAATTTATGCTATGAGGTGCGCCTTAGAGAAACCTTTCGTAAAACTCTGGAACTGGGATTTGACTTCTTTACGACAACCTTATCTATAAGCCCGCACAAAAAAAGTAAAATAATAAACGAAATCGGCATGGAAATTGCGCAAACGCATTTTATGGCCATAGATTTTAAAAAAAGGGACGGCTTTAAAAAAACTATGGAATTGGCAAAAACCTATAATATATACAGGCAAAATTATTGTGGATGTATATACAGCGTAAGGTGACGTAAAAAAATGAACGAACCGTATTA
>JAQVOZ010000028.1 GCA_028702365.1 Candidatus Omnitrophota bacterium
TTTCTTAAAAAAACCATGGGCAAAGGGTATGGTAAGGAGGTAGCTAATGAAAAAAAGAGTTAAACTTATTGTTGTTATAACCATACTTTTGGTTGCAGCCCTGGCGTCGGGCGTAATTAAATTTACTGAAGCGAAAAGGCACGAAAAACAAATCAAGGTTTCAGGTAATATCGAAGGAGATGATGTGCGTATATCTTTCAGGGTTGATGGCCAGATTGTCGAATTGCTTACTGACGAAGGCAAGGTTATTAAAAGAGGTGACATAGTCGCGCGGTTAAATACCGATGAATTAAGCAAGGTAAAAGCAAATGCGCAGGCGGCACTGAAAGCTGCCCAGTATAATTATGAATTGTCAAAAATAGACTACGAAAGAGCAGAAAACATGTTTAAGGCCGGGGCAATTTCTGCGCAGAAACGCGATAGCGCAAAGACTCAGTTTGATGCCGATAGTGCAAATGTAGAGCAGCTTAAAGCGCAGCTTGAGCTTGCTGATACGCGCCTTGGCTTTGCTGATTTAGCCGCGCCTCTGGATGGCTTTGTCCTTGTAAAAAGTTCACTTGCCGGAGAAGTGGTTCAGCCGGGCACCCCGGTATTTACCGCGATAGATTTAAACAATATCTGGGTTACAGCCTATATCAACGAAACAGATATCGGCAGGGTTAAATTAAATCAGAAAGCTTATGTAACTACTGACAGCTATCCCAATAAAAAATATTCAGGCTGGGTTTCTTTCATTAATAACGAAGCCGAATTTACTCCAAAATTCATTCAGACTACCGAAGAGAGGGTCAAATATGTTTATCGCATCAAAGTAAGAGTGGATAATTCAAGTCTGGAGCTTAAACCCGGTATGCCGGCAGACGCATATATATTTCTTGATTAACGTTATGCGTTGAACGGTTACGCCGCTTGTTTCGTCAAGCGGTTAAGTTATACGTTTAACGCAACCAATATGAGCTCGCTGGTCCGAAGCTGGCAGGCAACCGCAACCGATAGACGAATAACGAATATGATTACCATTAAAACCCAAAACCTCAGCCGTAAATTCGGACAGCTTACCGCATTGGATAACTTAAACCTGGAAATACCTGAAGGGGAAATTTTCGGCTTGGTTGGCCCTGATGGAGCAGGTAAAACTACGACAATGCGCCTTTTAACCGGCATACTTGATCCAAGCCAAGGCGAAGCCTGGGTTTACAACAAACATACCGTGAAAGAAGCTGAGGCTCTTAAGGAAAATATCGCTTATATGTCCCAGCGTTTCGGGCTTTATGAGGAATTAACCGTTATTGAAAATATAAATTTTTATGCCGATGTCTATGGCGTTGTCAAAGAAAAACGCAGCGAAACAATTGACCGCCTTCTTTCATTTTCCGGGCTTCTTCCTTTTAAGCAGCGTTTCGCAGGAAAACTTTCCGGAGGCATGAAGCAGAAATTGGGGCTTGCCTGTGCGCTTATTCATACCCCAAGGGTGCTTTTTTTAGATGAACCTACAAACGGAGTTGACCCGGTATCCCGGCGGGATTTCTGGAACATACTCTATGATCTGCTTAGGGAAAAAGTTACCATATTCTGTTCTACCTGTTATCTCGACGAAGCTGAACGGTGCCGCAGAGTGGGCCTCTTACATAAAGGCAAGTTGCTACGCTGCGATTCTCCTGAGGCGATTAAAAAAGAGTGTAATACCAAAACTCTTGAGGAAGCGTTTATTAAAATAATTAAAGAATATGAGGAACGGGTGGCGGGTGATAAATAGCAGATGGCAGATTTCAGATAGGATATATCTGTAATTGCTATTTGCTCGCTCTTTACAAGCGTAAGCAAGTCAAAGGGCAATCTGCCACCCAACAAAATTATGGATATAGCCGTAAGCGTTTCTAACCTCGAAAAAAGATTCGGGGATTTCATTGCGGTAAATAAAATTAACTTTGAAGTTAAGCAGGGAGAGATTTTTGGTTTTTTAGGCCCTAATGGCGCGGGAAAATCTACAACCATAAGAATGCTTTGCGGAATAATATCTCCCACTTCAGGCACGGGGCACGTTGGAGGGTTTGATATTACAAAAGAACAGCATAAAATCAAAGAACATATCGGATACATGTCGCAAAAATTTTCTCTTTATAACGATTTAACCGTAGAAGAAAACATTAATTTCTATAGCGGCATATATAAAATCCCCAAAAGCGAAAAACCGGAAAGGCTTGAAAAAGTCATCCACGCAGCCGGCCTTGAAGGAATGGGCTCGCGCCTTACTTCAACTCTTGCCGGAGGATGGAAGCAGCGCTTAGCTCTCGGTTGCGCGCTTTTGCATAAGCCGAAAATAATATTTCTGGATGAGCCTACGTCAGGAGTTGACCCTATAACCAGGGCAAGTTTCTGGGACACGATTAAAAGGCTTGCCGAGATGGGCATGACTGTTTTTATAACTACGCATTATATGGATGAGGCGGAAAATACAAACCGTATGGTTTTGATTTATCACGGGACAATTATTGCCATGGGAACACCTTCCGAAATGAAGACTAAATATATGGCAAATGAAGTGCTTGATATAACAGTGCCTGATTCCCAGAACTGGCTGGAGAGGGTTTCGAAAATTCCCAGCGTAAAAGAAGCAGCGCTTTTCGGGGCCAATATCCATGCGGTTGTATATGATAGTAACAAAGCTAAACCGGCAATAGAGCAATTTTTTAAGGCGGAAGGCATAAAAATGTACCGGATAGATAAAATCCTTCCTTCCCTGGAAGACGTATTTGTTTCACTGATAGAAAACTATGATAAAACAGAGCCTAAAAAGAATTAATGCAATAGCCTGGAAAGAATTTGTGCAGATTAAGCGCGACCCAAGGAGCTTGGCGCTTGCCTTAGGTATCCCGGTGTTTTTGCTTTTAATTTTCGGTTACGGTTTAAGCCTTGACATCGACCATGTGCCTACGATTGTCTGGAATCAGGATGCATCATCCCAGGTCAGCCGCGATTTCCTGCTTAATTTTAAAAACTCCAAATACTTTAAAATAGCCGGCTATACTGACAATTACCGGGACATAGAGAGAATGATAAATAATGGGGGAGCAATGTTGGCCTTGATTATTCCGAAAGATTTTTCTCATTATGTTGAATCCGGAAAAACCGCCCCCTTGCAATTAATTACTGATGGAAGCGACGCTAATACTGCTACTATAGCCATGGGCTATGTGCGTTCTGTGGTCGCAGGATATAACGTCCAGCTTTTAACCAAAACTTTCAATCAAAAAGGATTAAACTTTTCGCAGTCCTTGGATGTCCGGCCCAGGATTTGGTTTAATGAAGGCCTTGTCAGCACCTGGTTTATAACCCCGGGTGTTATTGCGATGATAATAATGATTATTTCCGCTCTGCTTACTTCCTTAACTGTTGCCCGGGAATGGGAAAGAGGGACGATGGAGCAGCTTATTTCTACACCTGTAAAAGCGCCGGAACTGATTATCGGTAAATTCATTCCGTATTTTACAATTGCCTTTTTCGACCTTTTAATTGGCTTGGTTATGGCAAGATTTTTGTTCGATGTCCCGTTTAGAGGGAGTTATCTCTTACTTTTTTTCTTAAGCGCGCTTTTTTTAACCGGCGCCTTATCGCAAGGTATCATAATTTCTGTTGTTGCTAAAAGCCAGCTTATGGCATGCCAGCTGGCAGCGCTTACCACACTGCTTCCCACCATACTTTTATCCGGATTTATATACCCGATTTTCAATATGCCTAAAGCTTTGCAGGTTGTTACTTATTTTATTCCTGCGCGTTACTATATAGTTGTATTGCGCGATTTGTTTTTAAAAGGTAACGGCATAGTTACCTTGTGGGACGAAGCTCTTTTTTTATTTTTGTTTGCGTTTGTTATGCTTTTTTTGGCAGTAAGGAAATTCAAAAAAAGGGTGGCATAAGCGTGTTTGAACGAATAAAATCTATCTTAATAAAAGAATTTAAGCAGATTTTCCGCGACCCGCGGATGAAAACAGTTATTTTTGTAAGTCCGCTTATTCAGATAATTATTTTCGGATATGCCGCCAACAAGGATATAAACTACGTTCCAACTGCAATCTATGATAAAGATAATACCGTAGAAAGCCGCGAGTTGCTTCGCAGATTTACCTATTCAAAATATTTCGTTCCGGAACGCTATATTTCTACCGATAAAGAACAAAACTATGTTCTTAACAAGGGAGATACCGCTGTGGTTATACATATAGACCGGGGTTTTGGCCGTCATATCAATGCGGACAAAGATGCTCAGCTTCAGCTTGCTTTTGACGGCACAGATTCAAATACCGCAATGGTTGTGATGGGCTACGCCAATACGATTGTAAGTACGTATCAGCAGGATTTAATAAAAGAGCGCGCTGAGGCAAAAGGCATTACCAAGCCGGTATCAAATGTAGACTTAAGGGACCGTGCCTGGTTTAACGGCAACCTGATTTCAAGGAATTATTATCTTCCCGGGGTAATCGCAACCATTGTAACTATGATGTCTCTTTTATTAAGCGCTATGGCTATAGTGAAAGAAAAAGAAATAGGCACAATGGAGCAGCTAATTGTAAGCCCCCTAAAACCCATCGAGCTTATTATCGGAAAACTTCTTCCTTTTGCGTTGATTGCGCTTATACAAATCATCCTTATTACTACACTGGGCGTGCTCTGGTTCCATATACCGCTAAGAGGAAACTTGCTTTTACTATTATTTTCTACCTGCATATATTTATTTACGACCTTAGGCATAGGCCTTTTTATTTCTACGGTATCTTCTACCCAGCAGGAAGCAATGATGTCTGTTTTTCTTTTTTATATGCCTGCGGTCCTCCTTTCCGGATTTGCTTATCCGATAGCCAATATGCCCAAAATTATCCAGAATTTTACGCTTATCAACCCATTGCGATATTTTATGGTCGTCATACGAAGCATTTTTTTAAAAGGGGTGGGCTTGGAAGTCCTTTGGACGCAGCTTGTTCCGCTTGTATTTATCGGGCTTTGCGTTATTACATTAAGCGCAGCCAGATTCCGTAAGAGTCTGGGATGATTTCAGGGCTAGCCAAAAGCAGCAAAAAAAATTGTATTTTCATTAAGCGGAGTTATAATAGAAACCCAAATAATATTATGGTATACAATGTAATTTTTATAATACTTTTATCCGGTTTTTGTCCTTTGGCTTTTGCGCAAAACGCAGAATCCCAGGTAAAAGCTGCAGCCGGTACGTCCCGTGATATTTTAACGCAATCAATAGAGGATGCAGTTAAAAAAGCAATAAAAGATACAGAAGCTGAAAACGCAAGAGAACAGGAAATTAACGCGCGTGAGCTTTCAGTAAAACTGGTTTCTGCAATGGATGATTGGTTTTCCGGGATAAAGGGAGGAAGGACAAAAGAGCTTAACAAATTGCAGCACCATGACTGGTCGGAGCTAAAAAAATTCCCTTCGCCGCTTCCCTATGATTACTATTTGAAAAAATTTACTTATACGATAACAAAAAGCGATATTGCGCTGACAGATTCAATAGTTAACCCATATAAGGCTTTTGTTACGATAGAGGAGAAGCTTTATGTTGAAGGGTATCATTCTACTGACGCCGCTGATGTTAACCAATATCATTTTACCGTTATTACTCCTATCGACCTTCAGTTAGAATACCGCGACGGCATGTTTTCGATTGTAGAAACCAAATACGACCAACCCGTCATGGAGCGTGGCTGGTCTAAATAAAAACCACCAGTGCAAGAACCAATAATTTTCAACCAAATAAACGTTGATTTGCCGCTAGGCAATATCTATAAACGCCTGGGCTATAAAAACGGTACAACAATACTCTCCGAAAGCCGTCAAAAGGAAACGGAAAAGATAATTAACGACACTCTGCCGCTCGTTGCACTTAAGGGCTGCGCATTGGTTGAAACAGTTAACAAGGAACGTGAAATAATGCACATAGGAAATTTTTCAATTACCAGCAGGCTTTTGTCTTCTTTACTTCGTGACAGCAATGAAATTTTTTTATGTGCGGCAACAGCAGGTGAAAAAATAATGAAAGAAATAAAAGAATGCAGCAAAACTGATTTAACGCGCGCAGTTATTCTTGATGCTGTAGCCAGCGAAATGACAGATGCCGGATTTGAATGGATAATAAATTATTATAACCGGCAATTAATAAGGACGGGCAAGCGCCTTACGGACAAACGTATTTCCTGCGGTTACGCTGATTTTGCGATTGAGAACCAGAAAAAAATTTATGATTTACTTAAACTTAACAAAATCGGCATAGAAATTACGCAGCAGTTTATGCTTGTCCCGGAAAAATCAGCAACTGCTGTTTTAGGGATTGTTAAATTATGAATGTGAAGCAAAAAATACAACATTTACTAAAGAAAAGGATAATCTTGCTTGATGGGGCTATGGGCACCGAGCTTTATAAGCGCGGGATGCCGGCGGGGGCATTGCCTGAAATCTGGTCGCTAGAAAACCCGAAAGTTTTAAAAGATATCCACAATGAATATAAAAAAGCAGGCTCGGATATTATTTATACGTGCACTTTCGGCGCCAACCGCATTAAGCTTGGAAACCAAAAAATAAAGAACGTTGCGGGGATAAACAGGGATTTATGTTTGTTGGCAAAAGAGGTGGCTCGTAAAGATTGTTTCGTCGCAGGCGATATCGGGCCCCTTGGAGTATTTATTAAACCATTCGGCGAGCTTGGCTTTGAGGAAGCAGTCGATATTTTTAAGGAACAGATAAAAGCGCAGATTGCGGCGGGAGTTGATTTATTTGTAATAGAAACGATGATCGACATACAAGAAACAAGAGCCGCCCTTATTGCAGTAAAAGAGCTTTCCGATAAATTTACTATTGTTACAATGACTTTCGAGCGCGGCGGACGCACCTTAAATGGGACAACGCCGCAGGCAGCGTTGATTACTCTCCAGAGTTTAGGCGCGCAAGCAGTTGGGGCAAACTGCTCAACCGGCCCGGAGGATATGTTTAAAATCGTAAAGAGCCTTAAGCCATACGCGACAGTGCCGCTTGCGGTTAAGCCTAATGCAGGGATGCCTAAACTTGTTTCCGGCCAGGCGCATTTTACTATGCAGCCGCAGGAATTTGGCGTATTTGCAGAGAAATTCGCGCGCTTAGGAGTGAATATGCTTGGCGGTTGCTGCGGGACAACGCCCGAGCATATACGTGAGGCTAAAATTAAACTGGAAGATAAAAAGCCCATCGCGCCGCTACGTAAATCTATAAGCGCTTTAAGTTCGGCGAGGTCTTGTGTTTTGCTTGAAAAACAAAAAGAGGTATTAATCGTAGGAGAAAGTATAAATCCGACCGGTAAACCGCACTTTCAGCAGGAACTAAAAAAAGGAAAAATGGCTTTGCTTGGAAAACTGGCTAATGAGCAAAAACAAAATGGCGCCAATCTGCTTGATGTAAACGTAGGTATACCGCAGGCCGAAGGCGAAGAAAAGCTGATGATAGGCGCAATATCATTCCTTTCCAGAATTACGGATTTGCCTTTGTCTATTGATTCTTCAAATGTTAAGGTAATAGAGAAAGCTCTCCGGTTTTATCCGGGCAGGGCGCTTATAAATTCAATTTCAGGCGAAAGCACAAGGCTTAGGCCGTTACTTGCTTTAGCGAAAAAATATGGCGCGATGTTTATAATCTTACCCATTGCGGGGCGCGCTATTCCTAAAACTCTGGCTGAACGCAAAAGTGTAATAAAAAAGATTTTTAACGAAGCAGAGAGGCTAGGATTTTCCAAAGAAGATTCAATTGTAGATTGCCTGGTGCTTACTGTTTCTTCTAATCCGCGGGCAGGGCTTGATGTGCTGGAAACAATATCCTGGTGCAGGAAAAGTTTAAGAGTCAATACTATCGTTGGCCTTTCGAATGTTTCTTTCGGTCTGCCCAAAAGAGAAATCATAAACACAACTTTTCTGAATATGGCAAAAGGCCGCGGGCTTTTGCTTGCGATAGCCAATCCTTTGCAGAAAAAGAATTTCGTAGATGCAAGGGCAAAAGAGCTTTTGTTAAACAGAAAAGGAGCAGCCGCTAAGTTTATATTGCATTACTCCAAAAAGGCCGATACCCGGATAAAATATCATCCGGACAGAAAGCTTTCCTGGCAAGAGCAAATCAAAATAGCTGTTATTGAGGGCAATCGGGATGGCATAGCTCATTTTATCCATCGTGCTCTTGCCTCCGGTAAAAACCCTTTAGCCATAATGCAGGAAATTCTGATACCGGCCATAATTGATGTCGGTAAGCTTTTTGAAAAAAAAGAATATTTCCTTCCGCAGCTTATAGCAAGCGCGGAAACTATGAAGCGCGGCACCCATGTCCTGCTTCCTTACATCAAAAAGAAAGAGCTTGAGGAGAAAAAAGCAATTGTTATGCTTGCGACAGTTGAAGGAGACATACACGATATAGGAAAAAATATAGTTTCGCTTTTGCTTGAAAATTACGGATTTAAAATAATTGATTTAGGAAAAGACGTTTCTGCGCAAAAAATAATTGAAGCGATAAAAATACATAAACCGGATATAATAGGTTTATCCGCGCTTATGACAACCACAATGGTTAATATGAAAAAAGTAATAGAACTGGCGAATCGCGAGAAAATAAAGTGCGAATTCATGGTAGGTGGAGCAGTTGTGACCCGGTCTTTCGCCGATTCAATAAATGCCAGTTACGCAAAAGATGGAATCGGCGCTGTGCGTGTTGCAAAAGAATTATCAACAAGGTAACTGCGCTTAACTGGTTGGTATGTCTGTCTATAAAATAAAACAGGATTTAAGGAAAAACAGCAGTAAAGAAAAAGCAAAAATACTTCAGCGTTTCTTCAAGACTGCCCCCGGCGAATACGGCTACGGAGATATATTTATCGGGGTGTGCGTGCCTCATATCAGAAAGATTGCAAAAAAATACCGGCAAGTAGATTTGAGCTCTGCGGCCAAGCTGCTGGCATCCGGCATACATGAGGAGAGGCTGCTTGCGCTTGTTATTCTTGTTTTAAAATTCGAAGAGGCAGGAGCTCCCGGCAGAAAGAAGATCTATGAGCTTTATCTAAAAAATACAGAATATATAAATAACTGGGATCTGGTTGATTTGACCGCTCCCAATATCGTGGGTAAATTTTTGGCTAATACAGATAAAAAAATTTTATACAGCCTTGCAAGGTCAAATTCTTTATGGGAGAGGAGGATTTCGATAATTGCGACTTTAAATTTTATAAGAAACAATTCTTTTACCGACACCCTTAAAATAACCAGACTTTTATTGTCCGACAAGGAAGATTTAATCCATAAAGCCTGCGGTTGGATGCTGCGCGAGGTTGGCAAAAGAAATAAGGCGCTGGTTGTAGATTTTCTGTCCAGGCACTGCAAGAATATGCCGCGGGTTATGCTTAGGTATGCTATAGAGCGATTTCCTGAAAGAGAAAGGGCAAGGTATCTTTTTAAATGATAGGCGTTCGATTCTCGATAACGGTTGGGATAGCGAAGCCTGCGGTTGCGTAAAGCGGTTGCGCTTACCTGCCAGCTTCGGGCTGGCGAGCTTGCCACGGTTGCGTTTTAAGTACGACGTAAAACGATAGACGAAACGAGCCGCGCAACCCATAGACGATAAACGTAACCTTGCCCTTGAGATTCCTATCATTTATGATATACTCATAAAATATGATGCTGGAAGATAAAATTTATAAAGATTATGTGGATGCTTTAAAAGGCAAAAACCGGCCTAAAGCTGAGTTTTTAAGCTTTATACGTGCAGAATTAAAAAATAGCGCAATTGAACTTAAGAAAGACAAACTGGATGATAATGAGGTTTTAAATGCGCTTAAAAAGCAGAAGAAGCGCCTGGAAGAGTCTTACGAGATGATGCAAAAATCCCAAAGAGCGGATGTTTTAGACAGCCTTAAGGTGGAATTAAAGATTCTAGAGGAATATCTTCCGCGCCAATTAAGCGATAGCGAATTAACCAGTTTAGTTGAGCAGGCAATTAAAGATACGGGCGCTTCATCAATCAAGGATATGGGCCGCGTCATGAAAGAAATTCTTGCCAAAGCAGGTGGCAGCGCTGATTCTAAAAAAGTTAGCGAAATTGTAAAAACAAAACTTGCTACCCGGTAGTTATCCGCAGGTTTACTCCTTTATTGTCCGGAGATAAAATTTATGAAAAGTTTACTTGTTTATTACTCGCATTACGGTAACACCGCATTTGTAACTCATAAAGCCTGGGTTGAATTAAACAAAAAGGGCGAGGCGGATATTCTTGAGGTGGAATATCTTAATGGAAAAAAGAACATGGTTAAGCGTCTTTTTTACAGATTTTTCCCTTCGTTGGTCAGGATAAAACCTGTCCCTTCAAATTTAAGCAATTATGATGTTTTGTTCCTTGGCGTGCCGGTTTTAGCGGCGCACCCTTCATCTGCGCTTTTAAAATACATAAAATCGATAACGAACATAGATAATAAAAGAATTATTTGCTGTTACGTATACGGGATTGAATTAAGCGCGAAACACTGCGCAACTAATATATCAAAAATTTTGCAAATAAAAGGTAACCCCCGCATAATTAATATATTTATCCCCTGGGTTAGCGTTCATAACGAAAATTTCTTAAATAAAGCATTAATAGAAGTAATAAACAAATCAAACTGAGCGTGTTATGAGAACTGTTAAACCGCACAGAAAATACATGCAGCTTGCTGTTTGCGAAGCAAGGAAAAACCTTTTAGTGCCGGACGGCGGGCCTTTCGGTGCCTGCATAGTAAAGGGAAATAAAGTTATTGCAGTTGCGCGTAACACAGTTTTAAAACATGATGCAAGCTGTCATGCCGAGGTAAATGCCATACGTCTTGCATCAAAAAAACTTAAAACATACGATTTGTCAGGATGCAGAATCTATTCAACTACAGAGCCGTGCCCGATGTGCTTTAGCGCCATACACTGGGCAAGAATTGGTTCGATAATCTATGGTAACAATATTTCTGACGCAAAGAAAATCGGCTTCAATGAGCTTTCTATTTCTAATGTTTCCATGAAAAAAATCGGTAAGGCCAAAATTAAAATTATCAGCGGTGTTTTGCGCGATGAATGCAACCGCTTATTTAAAGAGTGGGCCGCGCTTCCCATCAGGCAATTGTACTAAGATGAAGAGTTCCAAAAAAAATATAATCGCAAAAGTTTTAAATCCGTTAGGCTCAATAGCCTACGGGAAAGATGCTGTAGTTAGCAGCACAATAATCAAAAAACAAGCTGGAACAGTTACTCTATTTTCCTTTGATAGAGGACAAGGATTAAGCGAACATACCGCGTCGTTTGATGCTTTGATTTATATTATTGAAGGATGTGCGAGAATTTATATTGCTAA
>JAQVOZ010000029.1 GCA_028702365.1 Candidatus Omnitrophota bacterium
TTAATCCAAACGGCGTTATTCCTTATCCAGAAGGAACATTCGATTTTATATATAGTAATCAAGTTATTGAGCACGTTGAGGATTTAAACAAAGTTTTAAGTGAAATGCACAGGGTGCTAAAAAATAATGGGGTGATGATGCACGTGTTCCCACTTAAAAGATATTTTATTGAAGGGCATTGCGGGATACCATTTATGCACTGGTTGCCAAAGAATTCTTGGTTTAGGAAAAAATTAGTAAGGGTTTTTTATAATTGCGGTTTTGGCCACAATCGAAACCGGGATACAAAAAGAGAAGAATGGATAAACACCGTAATTGATTTTGTTGATAACTATTGTTTTTATAGATCTGAGCAGGAAATAGTAAAAAAGTTTAAATTAAAATTTAAAATAGAAAGATATGAGAAACATAAATTACTATATCATTTATCGCAAAAGAAAGGTTTAACGATCAAGTTTTTTTCCTGTGTAGCTAGGTTGACGCCAGGATGTATTTTGTCTTTTCTGCGGTCGTTCCAAGGATCTATTGTGCTGGTGTGTAAGAAATAAGGTGAAAAATAACGAAATCAAGGCGGCTTAGAAAACGGCTCTGTTAAGGCTCCGCCCGAATCGAAGCACGGTGTTTTATCTTCAAATAATGTTCGGATTCACCCTCTGTTCTAGCTATTTTTTCTGCTGTTTTCACATTTATCCATTATCCCTCCACAATCAAGAAAACACTTACCTGATAAACGGCTTTGCTATTCTTGTATTTTCTTATTAATGTTATCGAAAATACTATAAATAGCAAAAAGCTTAAAGCTTTGCTTGAGGTTTATAGGTAAGGTGTTAAAATGTAAACAAATTGAGTATGGGAAATAGACCCTAATATTTAACAATGCGCCGTTTGTGTATTCGCGGTGACACATCTGTAACCTTAATATGTGCCTATGCTGCCAGCAGTCAGGGGTATGTATGAGTTCTGTTTAGTATTAGCCTTGGCTTATACCTTGGGCAAAAGATTGATGAATCATTGGAGACTTCATTAAAGATAGGAAGAATAATTTTATGGAAAAGAATTACGTTAAAGATGATTTAAAAAAAAAGTATGATAAGGAAGCCGAAATTTATGATAAGGATTACAGCACGCTTGCAGGGAATTATTTTATGTGGAGGAAGATAAAAACAGCATTATTTCTTGGATCTTTTAAAAAAGGCAGCCGCATCTTAGAGGTGGGATGCGCAAACGGACCATATACCTTTGAGCTTGGCAAATTGGGGTTTGAAATGACGGGTTTAGATTTATCTCCGGAATGTATAAAATATGCTAACGAAAAAGCAAAGAAAATCGGGATAAACAATATAAAATTTATAGAAGGCGATGCTGAAAATTTAGCAATGTTTTCTGACAACGCATTTGATGGGGTAGTCTCATTCTCCTGTTTAAGGTATGTTCCTAATCCCCAAAAGGCCGTTAATGAAATTTTTAGAGTGGTTAAAAAACATAATGCCGTAGTATTAGATTTTCCCAATAAAAGATCACCGTGGTTTAATTATTTAAACCCATGGTTGATGGGCGGAGGGCATATTCATGATCATCACTATTCAACGCGGGAAGCCAATTCTTTTTTACAAAAAGCAGGTTTTCGGGAAATACGAGTAAAAAGAATATTGTTCACCCCTAAGTCGATTAATCCGGGTTTGCTCAGGGTTATGAAAGGTATTGATATTATCGGAGAGGCACCTATTTTAAATCAGTTTGCAGCAATAATTATGTGTACCGGCAAGAAACCATGAGAAAAGTTGTGCCAATACTAATCACATGGGATATCGACCCCACCCCCGAAACAACAATCGAAAATAAAAAACAGGCCCTGGAATTAATAACCTTGTTGCTAAAGGATCTTCAGATGAATTGTACTTTTCTTTTTCACGCAAATATCGCCAACCGCCTGGAGAACGAAATATTATTATTAATAAAATCTGGACACGAAATTGGCTGTCATGGTTTGACTCATGGAAGTGAAGAGGAATATGACAAAATGCCTGAGGATTTACAACGCACATATCTTAATAAAGCAACAGATATACTAAAAAATATAACCAATAGGCCGATAAAAACTTTTAGAGGCCCGCGAGTTAAAACATCTCATATTACAGACAAGATACTAGAAGAGCTTGGGTATACTGCAGATTGTTCGGTTGGGTCGCAAAGAATTGATTTCGTAAGTTCAAATCTCATTAATGTAGGATGGATTTTTGCGCCGAGATTACCTTATCATCCGAGCAAAGATAATGTTTTTAAAAGAGGCGAACAAAAAATCTGGGTAATCCCAGTTTCTGCAATAGCCTTGCCGTTTATTAGTTCTACATTGTATGCATTTAAGTTAAAATTCATGAAATATTTTTTTGATATCCTGTATAAAGAATCATTAAGAACGGGTAAACCAATTGTCTATTTAGCGCATCCCAGCGAATTTGCACCGCAAACAATAAAAATTGAAAAGAAAGGGTTTTCTTTCGGAAGGATTAAGACCCACGGTTTTTCTTTCAGAAGTAGATTTTATGAAAAAGATGTGCAAAAAAAGTTTAAAATGAATAAAGATTTATTTATTTATATGAAAACGCATCCAAATATACAATTTATGAGTGTGAGCGATTATGTTTCAAATATTCTTGCGCAACGAGGTTGATAAGAAATTAAAGATATGCCGTTCAAAATAAAGGCTACATCCCGAATTTCAATCGGCAGATAAATTGAAAGAAAAACGGCGCTGACGAGACTCAGTTCGAGTCAGTGCCTACTTGCTCAACATTCTATTTATATTGTTGCCCGTCTTCATCCCCGAAAACCCCTTATGTTTATTGTCCTTTTCAGCGTAGCCACAAAACCTTTCCCCTAATAAACTGTTTTTATAATCTTTACTGTCTTTTTTATTTTTACTATCTTGATTAACTTTATTAAAATACTATACACCCATCCAAAACGATTGCCTTGAACTTTGTTCGCAATGCGATATAATAAATCTGTTAACAATCAAGCTTGCTCAGAATTTATTCTCAAAGATTTAAAGTATTCTTTTGCTCAATCCATTATGGTTAAAATTAAAACTTCCGAAATTAATACCCCATTCTTTCATAAAAAAACATTTAAAAAACTTGGGTGTAAGGAATCTCTTTCGGTTCCCTGGTGGACAAATTTTTACGTAGAATGAATGTTTAGAAAATATTGAGATTAAAAATTTTTAGGTCAAGAGTGGTCTAAAAATATTGCTGAAGTTAGTAAAACAAATCTTTATAAATTGAAGCAAAATAAATAAAACCTAAAGTTTAAAAACACCTTTTATTTCCGGTAGAACCGGCAACGACGAAGGTTTTATAATCAAATCTAATGGTTTTCTTTGGTGATGCGATAAAAAATAAAACAATTATAGCCATTGCCCGTCGTCTTTCAACAATTAAGAATGCGGGTAAGATTATAGTAGCAGAAGACGGCAGGGTAATGGAAAAAGGCCAATTAACCGATGTGCTTGAGTAAGAAAGGCAAGTTTATTCTTATTGGGAGCAGCAAAGTTTTATTAGGGACTAGGCCTTTTATTTTAAGGGGGAGCTTCTAATGAGTGCATTTGGAAAAAATATTTATGTTACTAGGCCTACTATGCCACCTCTTAATGAATTTGTTGGTTTTTTGAAAGATATATGGGAAAGAAGGCAGCTGACAAACAAAGGAAAGTACCATCAAGAATTAGAAGAGGCACTAAAAGAACATCTGGGAGTTAAATATATTTCATTATTTTGCAATGGGACTCTTGCACTTATGACGGCTCTGGAGGCATTGCGCATTACCGGAGAAGTGATTACAACACCGTACAGTTTTGTGGCTAGTACCCATGCTTTATGCTGGAATAATATTAAGCCGGTTTTTTGTGACATAGAGCCAGATTATATGAATATAGACGCGGAAAAAATTGAAGCCTTAATTACACCAAGAACAACCGCCATCCTGCCGGTGCATGTTTACGGAAACCCTTGCAACGTTAAGAAAATTGCCAAAATTGCCAAGAAATATGAATTGAAAATAATTTATGATGCTTGCCACGCCTTTGGGGTTAAAATAGACAATAAATCTATTCTAAACTATGGTGACCTATCTGTTTTAAGTTTTCACGCAACTAAAGTCTATAATACCTTTGAAGGCGGAGCGATTATATGTCACGATCAGAGAATGAAAGAGCAAATAGACTTTCTTAAGAATTTCGGTTTTGCCAATGAAACAACAGTAATAGATATTGGCATTAACGCAAAGATGAACGAAATTCAGGCAGCCTATGGATTGTTACAGCTAAAATATATTGACAAGGCAATTGAAAAGAGAAGGAGAATAGCCAAATTATATAGGCAAGGACTCAAGGGTATTAAAGGCGTACGTTTTTTGAGTGATATCAAAGGAGTCAGGCATAACTATTCGAATTTTCCGATTTTTATTAACAACGATAAATTTACGCGCTCCAGAAATGAGATATATGAAGCGCTAAAAAAACATCATATTTACGGCAGGCGATATTTCTATCCCTTGATCAGCCAATTCCCCGCTTATAAAAGTTTGCCTTCAGCAGCTATAGGCAGGTTGCCGGTTGCCGAAAGAATAACAAAAGAAGTCTTGTGTTTGCCGATTTACCCGGATCTTAATAATAAAGATGTCTTGGCTATTGTTAACTTAGTAAAATCATTGTTATCATAATGACACCAGGATGAGCGATTTTTTTTGCAAAAACAAAGATAAACGGATGGTTGAATTTTAAAATGGATTAAATAGGAGCGCCAGCTTTTGAAGCTGTCGATGTGATTATCCTGATTCCCATGGCAAAGAGAGTTGTTTCCATGGATTTTGAGTTTGTGAGACAACTACCCTTTTTAAAATTATTGTCGCTGGATTTCCGCAGTTATTCCGCCATGGAAGCGGCATATTTATTATATTGAAGAATGAGATTTTATTAAGAATGTTTTAGCGGCAACAAAGGTATCTAAAACATAGGCGGTTTAACGCCCAGGGAGGAATGATGGCGCAACTTAATCCTAAAGAAGAAATTATATCTTTTTTAAGAGGGTTCTTCGTTTGTTCTTTGATTAGCTCTTTAGGTAAAAAGGGCATCTTGGACAAGATGCTCGATGGAGAATTCTCTATGGATCAGTTTGAAAAAATTAAAAACAAAAATATTTTAAAGGTAATTATAACTTATTTCCAATCAATCGGGCTGCTTGAATCAAACGCAGGCAAAGACAAATTTTCGGTTACAGAAAACGGGTCGAAAATATTTAAACGTTACGGTTCATTTTGTCTTTTGCATTCTTATGGTAAATTGGTAGATAGCTTAGAAAACGTTCTTTTTGATAAAAACGATGGAAACATCGCAAAGGTCGATAGGGTAGAAAACGTGTTGGGAAGCGGTAAAACCAACGAGAAAAAATATTTTTCGCATGCTATCGAAATGTTAAAAGAAGGAAAATCCCCGGGTAAAATTTTTGACATTGGTTGCGGAAACGGGGCTTTTCTGAAACTTGTTCTAGGGAATTTTCCTGGTTGCAGAACAATTGGGGTTGATATTTCGCCTGAGGCGTTGGAAGAAACAAGAAAAAACTTACAGGAAGGATTTTATCCAAGCAGGGTTAAGACAATATTAAGCAATGGTTACGACATAGCTAATTGGCTGCTTAATGCAGAATCGGGTGACGATAGTAAAAGCGATTTAACCGTAATCACAATGTGGTTTTTTATTCATGAAATCTCGAATAAAGATATAAACAGAGTAATCGACCTGTTTAATGAAATATACAGAATCCGGCCACTGGCGGAGATTGTTATGGGAGAAATAACGGATGTGCCCGTCGAAACACTGAGTAAAAATAAATACGAAAGTATTATGCCTGAGTTTTTATTATTTCACGAAGTATCGCGGCAAGGTGTTTTGTCGTGGGATGATTATCAAAAAATACTCAAGAGGATTCCCTATAGCGTTAAACATGAAAAACTATTTGATGTTTTGAAAAGCGATGAGAAATCTATACCAAGTAGTTTTATTTGGCATTTAGTGCCTAAAGGGGGCATCTGCACGTAAAACGGTTTTTAACGATTGTCGCTAACGGCACAGAGGATGATAAAAATGAATTTGGGAAGGAAAATACTTACTGGCAATGAGGCTATAGCCCACGGTGCTCTAGAAGCGGGCATAGGCGTAGCTACTTCATATCCCGGCACCCCGGTCTCAGAGGTTCTAAAAAACATTTGCGTTTATTCAAAATGCGTAGGTGTGCGCGCAGAGTGGTCGGTCAATGAGAAAATGGCGCTTGAGGTCGCGGCAGGCGCAAGCTACGCCGGAGTAAGGGCATTATGCAGCATGAAGCATCTAGGTTTAAATACAGCGTTAGATTCTCTAAGCGTGATAGCTTATACAGGAGTGAACGGAGGGCTTGTATTGATAATTGGGGATGACCCCGAACCAACTTCATCGCAAACCGCCGTTGATACAAGATATCACGCTATTTTATCAAAGGTGCCCTGCCTGGAGCCCGCTAATGGCCAAGAAGCAAAAGATTTTGTCTTGGAAGCCTTTGAATTATCCGAAAAATTCAAAGTGCCTGTAATCATACGGATCACACCCATGATAGCGCATTCTATTTTTATTGTGAAATTAGGTAAAAAATTAAAACCGTTCCGTAACCCAAAATTTATAAAAGATCCCGATAGGTATGTTTGCATGCCGCATAATACCAAGATGTTGCATGACCAGCTTAACCAGAAGGAAGAAAAAATAAGCGTTTTTTTTGCTGCTTCGAAGTTTAACAAACTAGAGTTAGATAATGCCAAGTTCTCAATACTGGCTAGCGGTTTTTCTTATAATTATGTAAAAGATGCCCTAAATATATTGGGGCTGAAAGCGAACGTATTAAAACTTTTGACAACAAACCCAATTCCGGAACAAACCATAAACAAGTTGATCTCTGTTTCTGAAAATATATTGGTTGTTGAGGAGTTGGAGCCTATCGCGGAAGGTTTTCTTAGCGTAGTTGCCCAAAAAAGAGGTTTTAAGGGCAAGATACTGGGGAAGCTGACGAAACACATCCCTCGCGTCGGAGAACTTAATGCGCAAATTGTTGCCGGCGCAATATGCAGTATAAATGGCAAAAAAAATCCATTTTCAAAAATAAAAATCCCCAAGATGCCAAGGACAGTTCCCAGCTTGTGCGCGGGTTGCCCTCACAGAAGTTCTTATTATGTTCTGCATAAGGTGTTGCGAAAACTTAAAGGATACAATGCGATTGGGGATAGGGGTTGTTATAATGTTGGAGCCCATCCACCTTTGCGCGCCATTGATGCTTGCCTTTGCATGGGGGCATCTATAGGTATCGGTTATGGCTTAGTTGCTGCTGGAGTTAAAGAAAAAACGGTCGCGGTGATAGGCGATAGTACATTTTTTCATTCAGGGATAACGGCTTTGATAAATGCAGTACAGCATGGTATTAATATGACGGTTTTGATATTGGATAATGATTATACTTCGATGACAGGACACCAGCCAAACCCGGGTACGGGATTTGATGCTTGCGGCCGAAAGGTAAATATTATAAACATAGAAAAATTAGTCAAATCATTAGGGGTAAAATATTATAGGAGAGCAGATCCTTATAGTTTGAAAGCAGCGGAAAAGGCTGTAAAAGGGGCAATAGAGTTTAAAGGGCTCTCCGTAGTGCATATGAAGAGGGAGTGTGCTTTAGTTTCCCAAAAGAAAATAAACCCGCAAGACAAAGATATAAAATATATAGTTAAGGGGTGTAGGCTGTGCATGCATTGCATAAATACCTTTGCCTGCCCGGCATTATATGTAGAGAACGGTACGGTAAAGATATCGCAATGGAAATGTATAAAATGCGGCGTATGCGCACAGGTATGCCCCTTTGATGCGATCAAAAGAATGAATAAGGCATGGTAAAAGATGGATTATAATATTATTATATCGGGCTTAGGGGGGGACGGCGTAATTTTCTTGAGCAAGGTGATTACCAGCGCTGCCCTAAATCAGGGGGTAGAAGTTAAGTGTTACCAAAATCATGGCCATGCAAAAAGAGGCGGCTCTGTTGTAGCGCACATCCGGATCGGAAAAAACAGCTTTTCGCCGATGATTCCTTTTGCGACGGCAGATTTACTTTTTAGTTTTGAAATAAATGAAGGCGCCCGGTATCTCCATTTCTTAAAAGACGAGGCAATGGTGGTGGTTCATCATGATAGGGGAGCCGATTCTGCGCAGATCGCGCATCTAAAAAGTTCGATTAATAATTTATCTATAATAGATTTAACAGATATAATAAAAAGCATCGATGATCCAAACACCAGAAATTCCGCTATGCTCGGTTTTATTATAACACTTGACTGCTTCCCCTTAAAATCATCAATATGCAAAGATGCCCTTTTGATGGTCCTGCCCAAAGAGAAACGGGGGATCAATGATGCGGCGTTCGAATTGGGGAGGAGAGCCAAACGCCAGAAAATATAAATTTGCTAATATAGAGATAACGGCATAATAAAAACCGTTTCAAATAATAAAGAAAGGATGGGAATTATGGAGCCAAGTAAGCTAGGCAGCTATTTCGAAGAGTTTTGTGAAGGGGAAATAATTCAGCACTCGCTTTCCAAAACCATTTTTGAAAGCGATAATAACTTGTTTTCACTTTTGACCATGAACCACCACCCTGTTCATACCAATATTGATTATGCGGGAAAAAACGAGCATGGTAAAATCCTTGTTGTAGGTACCTTGGTTTTTTCTTTGGTCGTGGGCATTACGGTGCCCGACATCAGCGGTAAAGCTATTGCCAATCTTAGCTATGAAAATATACAACACATAGCGCCTGTTTTTATAGGCGATACCATTTATGCCAGAACGAAAGTGCTTGAAAAACATGAATCACAAAATAAAAATGACCGCGGTATTGTTTATGTCGAAACAACAGGGTACAATCAGAACAATGAGGAAGTGATTATTTTCAGAAGAAAGGTGCTCATAAAAAAAAGGAGCATATGAAAACACGCCCAAACTATTTAATGCGAAGCCTGATGTTTGTGCCTGCGCACGACGAACGGCTCATGAGTAGCGCTGTTCATAGCGAGGCGGATGTGCTGTTGTTGGATGTGGAAGACTCTGTGCAGCCTATCGAAAACAAGCAAATTGCCCGGGAAAAAATTATAGAATATGTAACTCAAGAGAAATTCAACAATCGTCTTATATTTCCAAGGGTTAACAGCCGCGAGAGCGGGCAATTATTTCAAGACCTTACCCAACTCACTATTCCCGGTATTCACGGCTTCATGTGCCCCAAATCTTATACCGGACAAGATGTGTTTTTTATTGACAAACTACTCGATACCATTGAATACGAAAAAGGTATCCCCGCCGGAACATTTAAATTGATCCCGTTGATTGAAACCGCCGCCGCTGTTTTAAACGCGCAGGATATTTGCCAGGCATCTAAACGAGTGATAGCGATTGCCTTTGGTTGTGAAGATTTTGTAACCGACCTGGAAGGCGTCCATGATGATGCCGGGCAAAGCATATTTATCCCAAGGGCTATGATTGCGCTTGCGGCCAGAGCCAATAATGTTATTCCTATTGATACGGTACACATTAAGGTGCATGACCTTGAGGACCTAGAAAGAAACCTTAAAATCGCTAAAAATCTGGGTTTTGAAGGAATGCTTGTGCTTAGTCCCAAAGAACTGCCTTTGGTGCACCAGTATTTTTCACCTTCGCCCAGAGAAGTTGAAGATGCCCGTGAAATGCTTCGTATGGCCGAAGAGGCTCAAAAGGAAGGGAAAACCGTTGCTGTTAAGCATGATAAGTTTATCGGGCCTCCGATGGTGATAGCCGCTAAGAAAATTTTAGAAAAAAATAGATTAATCTCAAAAAAAATACAATAGCCATGAGATTAGCCATTATGCAGCCTTATCTTTTTCCTTATGTTGGTTATTTTCAATTGATTAACGCGGTAGAAAAATTTGTGCTATATGAGGATGTTAACTACATTAAGCGTAGTTGGATTAAAGGGGTTGCATACTGCAACGGCAGGTTTGTCGGCCTGCCCATGGTGCTTTCCGCAAAAAAAATAATTGAAAAATATAAGTTAATTAAACATCGGGAAAAGTCGATCAAAAGCAAATAAGGCGTTTTTAATGAAAAAAGTTATCGTAATAGGAGGAGCGGGTATAGGCATGATTGCGGCTTCGATAATTAATACCCTTCCGGATGTGGAATTGATGGGTTTTCTTAATGATGTGGTCCCTGTGGGGCAAACGCAGGGTAAATTCAAAAAAATTAAGGTTATAGGAAAATCGCAAGATGTGCACAAGTTCATAAAAGAATATGATGCGTACGTGCTTATGGTATATGTTGGGATGAAGAAAGAAAAAGAAAGATGGGAGAAGCTTTTAAGCCTCAATATTCCCAGAAGCAGGTTTATAAATATAATTCATCCCTCGGCTCAAATTCCCTGGGAATATTGCTCAATTGGAAATGGAGTTCTTATGGCCCCCAATGTTCAGCTTAGCCCAGACACGACCATATCAGACAATTGTATATTATTGGGGAATTCATTTGTTGGGCATGACTCAATACTTAAACAATATGTAAGCGTGGCAAACCATGCCAGCATAGGGGCTAATGTACATATCGGCAGAGCGGTCCATATTGGATCTAATGCGACGATTAAGGAAAGAGTTAACATCGGTGAGTTTAGCCTTATTGGAATGGGGTCCGTTGTGCTTAACGATGTGCCCCCAAATACCATAGTGGCCGGAACACCAGCAAAGGCAATAGTTAGCAAGTCGTAAAAATAAGCCGAGAGAGGAAGAAAAAAGTTTCATTAAATCAACATTAAGAGCACAGATTAAAAGAATTATACATTTACATTTTTGTTGTAAAATGATGCATTCGGTAGAACTAGGATGAAAACAAACAGCTCAGGTGCAATTCCATTAGTAAGTGCATGCTGCACCACCTATAATCATGAGCGATATATCAAAAACGCCATTGAAGGGTTTTTGATGCAAAAAACAACCTTTCCTGTGGAGATTATTATCCATGATGATGTCTCAACCGACGGCACGGCCGACATTATCAGGCAATATGAGAAAAAATACCCCGAATTAATTAAACCAATTTATCAAAAAGAAAATCAATATTCCAAAGGGTAAAGACCCCACATTTTTATTGCCCACAGTTTCATATTACGATGGCTATGAAACAATAGCTTCTAATCTGGATAACAAGATCGGACCAGAAATAATGGAAAAAAGAATGAAAATAGCTGAACGCTTTTTAGATCAGGAAGGTATACTTGAACAGTAGCC
>JAQVOZ010000030.1 GCA_028702365.1 Candidatus Omnitrophota bacterium
TCAATTAAATTCTCATACACTGCGAAACGGATATGGCCGAGATAAAAACCTCCAAAAACCCCGTGCCAATAACCGCAATTAGTCTGCGCCTTATAAAGGCTGGTAAATATTTTTTTATCTTTATCGGGATTGGCTTTTTCATTTATTTTATGGCTTAGATAAAGCATTCTTTTCTGCATATAGTTAAGTCGCGGGTATTTATGATAGAAATTGCGGAAAAATCCTCCTCTTACGAAATCTTTATATTCCTCCAGTTTTCCATTTACTTTTAGTAATTCCTTAAGCCCTTCATATGCAAAGAAATTTTGGGGTTCCAGCACCCATTCGCCCATTTCTTCGTAGGATGCCGTAGGAAGATAAACTATGCCGTTGGATTTAAATTTTTCAAAAGCTTCTTTGGCGGTTATAGTTTCAATATCATCGGAATCATTAAGAAGAGTTAAAAATTTCTTAAGCCATTCTTTATTGTAAACCCAATCGTAAGTTCCGGGCCAAAGGCCAAACTTTTCTCCATCATCAAAAAGAGTAACCAGAGTATCTCCTTCTTGTCTTAAGTTGTTTAAAACAGCAAATGCTTCATCTGCTTCTGAAAAAGGTATTTTGTATCTTAAAGTCTTACTTATAGGAAACACAGACAGTGGCCGGCCTTCATCTTCTGTTGTATAGTAGCCGAAGAATTCCGGCTGGCGCAGGCCCGCAAAGCGAAAATGCGTGTCATCCAGAAATGTATACTTCAAATTGGAATTTGCAATTACTCTTGCCAAATAAGGTTCCCACACTCTTTCTGCGGTCCATATTCCTGCAGGCTTATTTAAAAATTCTTTTTCGATAAAATCATTCATCAATTTAATCTGGCCGTATTTATCGGAGTCGCTAACTATAGGCAGGATTGGCTCATAATACCCCCCGCTTACAACCTCAACCTGGCCTCTTTTTACCATTTTCTTAAGAAGCCCGATATAATCTTTGCCGTGTTCCTTCATCCAGTCGTAAAGGGGGCCGGAATTATGGATACAGAATTTTATTTTAGGAAAATCTTCAAGCACGGAAAGGAATGGAAAGTAACATTTCTCACAGGCTTCCTTAAAGATATGCGGGAAATTGCCTACTGGCTGATGATTGTGAATTCCGAATATAAAGTATAATTTGCCCATAAACTATACGCTATTTAGTTGGCGATGGGGGCTTCTTGCCTAAAAGTTGATAGATTTTTTCTACATAGGCAAAAAATATTTTTTTGAATTCTCCGGAAAAATCTTCAAAAGTGTTCCACCAGAACCAGTCACTGCCCTCAATAAGATAGAAATAATTTTTTATTTCTTCGAAAGCTGCTCCGGAAAGCCTGCTTTTTTCTATTAAATCCCGCGTCTTTTTTAATATGCTCCAGCAATAGTTATTTTTCTTAGAACCAGCCCATACGCCGAAATCGCCGTTTATCCAGGAGCCACTCGAAAGCCGCTCAAGCTTTCTGGGGGCCTCATTTTTGAGAAACTCTGACGGAGTTGTGGTAGACAAACAATCATTCTTCTCAAGCGAAGAATACAAGGCTTCAAGAAAATCAACGCCGTTATTTTTATAATATTCCCAGGCATTTTCTCCATCCATAATTATCGTTATTACTCTTTCCTTAAAAATGTCTTTGGCAAAATCATGGGTGCGCTTAAAGTGAGAAAGCAAGTCATTAACGGCAAAATGCGTATCATCCCAACCCTGATACACGAAACTAAGCATATCGGAGAAATTTCTATCCCTGAAAAATATATTTACGTCTCTAAATTTATACGGCCTGTATATAATATGCCGCTGGTTTTTTATCATATCGTACGATACGTAGTCGGTTGTCAGGCTTTTAAAAAGAATTGCCTCATCGGCTCCTATCCACTCAAAACCTTCCTTGCCATACAAAGTCAAAACCGTCTCCGACACACTACCTTCAGACGGCCAGCTGCCGCGAGGCACATGCCCAAACGTATTTTTGAATATTTCTTTGGATTTTTCAAGATGCCAAAGGCAGTCTTCCGGATGCATAAACCTTGAAGCCGGCTTCTTAAGATAAGAAAATTCCTTAATTACATCGCTATCACAGAGCATAGGCATTATAGGATGAAAAAATGGCGTTAAGGTGAGCTCTATTCTTCCGTCTGCCGCAAGCTTGGAATAAAGCGGAAATATTTCATCCATTACCTCATATTGTTTTTTTATTACATACTCTATGTCTGTGCGGGTATAGTTTTTCCCTTTTAGAATCAGCTTCTTTAAATCTTTATCCGCTTTTAGCGTATAAGGATGGAACCAGCTCACATTAAAAAGAAATTGCAAATCCGCAATATCTTGTGAATTAAATTTTGATTTTGGCGAAACTTTTTTATTATATAATTGTAGATATCTTCTGTTCAGTTTAATAACCCTTTCAAAATTTATGGAGAAAAATCTGTTGATTATAAAATCTTTTTCTTCTTTTTTTAAATGCGCCGGATCCTTAAGGCTTAAAGTAAGGTAGTGATCTTTGGCCCTGTTTTTTACATAATCAGATAACTGCTCAAGTAAAACTCCGCTAAAATTAAAGGCTACCTTTACTTTGTTAAATTTTGCAACTGTTTTCGCCATGCCGTAATAATCTTTTACCGCATGAAATCTTACCCAGGGAAGACAATATTCTTTGCTGTCCGGGTATTTATAATACGGCTGATGCATGTGCCAAAGAAAGGAAATTTTTGTAGGTGTTTTACTCATGTATTTGTTTGGTTGAAGTTATTAATTATGGTTTTTGGTTTTTCCATTGGTGTAATCTGACCGCTGATACCATCAGGATTGAAATGCCGAGTAGCTGATTTCGGGGAAAATATTATCTTTTCTTTCTATGTCCTCTATGACTTCGTAGTTAATGAATCCTTTATCGAGGTAACTTTTAAGCAGATAAAATCTTTCAAGGTGCATAACTGTTTTTTTCTTTGCATATTCGCTAAATGCCCCGGTCTTCATCATAAAGGCCCAGTCGCTTCCCTGAGCAAGCAAAAGCTCTCTTGCCATTTGATTCAAAATTCTTTCCTTAACATCCCCTTTGGCTCTATACTTATTAGCGGCTTCAGTCATTTTTTCCTGCGCACGATGCAGGTGCGGGTATATCCAGTCGTTTGAGCCGTTAAGCCAGACTTCGTAGTAACCTTTCCTTCCCCAGCTGGAAGGCGCCGGATTTATTACCTGATTCTTCGGGTAAATGTTCAGATAGCGGCTGGGTGTAATGAGCTTTATAGTCTTTTGATCGTAGCAGATTTTACGAATAAGAAAATTAAGAAAGCTTACGCCCTCAAACCACCAATGGCCGTAAAGCTCTGCATCATAAGGAGCAATTATAATGGGTTTTCTGTCGAACATTGAAGCGATATGTTCTATCTGCTTTTCACGGTTAAACATAAAATTTCCTGCATGATAGGCTGCTTTATCAAGTGCTTTTTCCGGATTGTATGGCGCTTTTTGATTTGTCTCTCCGGTAATGCGGTAATATTTGATACCTGTGAATATCCTTGCTCCGCATGCAGATATGTAAGGCTTTACATAATCATAATCCAAGTCAAAACCAATATCGCGGTAATATTCCCTGTAATCATAGTCTCCGGGATAGCCTTCAACAGCAGACCAGACGCTTTTAGACGACTCGTGATCTCTTCCAAAAACAGCTACTTTATTTTTTGTATAGTATGAAGAATAAACGCCGAATTTAGGCCTGGGCCTTGAAAAAAGTACACCATGGCTTTCCATCAGAAAATATTTTATCCCTTCTTCTTTAAGGAGCTTATCCACATCTTCTGAATATGCACATTCAGGAAGCCAGATACCTTTGGGGTCGGTGCCGAAAAATTTGCGGTAAGAATTTGCGCCAACCCTGATTTGCGCCCTAATTGCTTCTTTGTTTATTCCAAGAAGCGGCAAATAGCCATGAGTTGCGCCGCAGGTGATTATTTCAAGGACTCCTTTGTCCTGATATTTTTTGAATTCCTTTATTAAGTCTTTATGATATACATGCAGGAATTTCTCTCTCATGCTGCTGAAACGATGGTAGTACATAAGAGCGAGCCTGTGGAATTCTGGGTTAAATCTGTTGCGGTCTATCTCTTTTTCGCAAAGCTCAACCATTTTATTAAGATGGCTTATGTAACGGCTCCTCAAGAGTTCATCGGCAAACATGTTGCAAAGGGTAGGAGAAAGATTCATGGTTATGCAGAATTCTACCCCGTCACGAACCAAGCCATCAAGCATTTCTAAAATAGGGATATAGGTTTCGCTAAGCGCCTCAAAGAACCAGCGCTCTTCAAGGAATTCATCGTATTCCGGATGGCGGATAAACGGCAGGTGCGCATGCAATACTAAAGACAGATAACCTTTTTCCATAATAATTTTTGAGTTTTTGATTAAGTCTGCAGGGGCAAACTATTACTTCTCAAATCTTTTTACAGCGGGGGTCTTCGTTACTTTGTGTTTTTTATTTTTGGAAACACCAACCACTTTATATTGGTAGTCTCCTACCGGCAGAGCGTATCTTATAGAAAATGTTCCATCGGGCTTAAGGGTTACTTTCTTGCCTTCAACTGTTACGTCTGCGCCTGGCTCAGTACGCCCGTAAAGTATAAGTTCAGTCCATACTTCAAGAAAGAACTTATCTGCTTCCTTTGCTCTTTCGCTGAATAAGCTGCTTACGCCCCAGGATGCAAGCGGTGATGAAATCTGATTTTTTATAATTTCTTCAAATCTTCTCTTTCTTTCAAGCGAACTTCTGCCTAAATCATATATTCCCAAAACTTTATAGTAATCTTCATCAGGAAGTGCCCATTCTTCATCTATTATGGAAGAAATACCAAAATAAGGAGTCTTTATAACATTGGAACGCGCAACCATGAAAAATTTACCTGAAGGGTTAATGAGCCCTATCTCAACGCACCAGGAGCGTTCCGGCTGATTAACATTTATGTACCAGTTATTTGCTTCGAAATGAATAACTATATCAAAAAAAGAATTTGCATTTTTCCCGTCAAAGTGATTAATGCCTGTTAAATCATATATTCTTAATATCCATTTAAGATTTTCCCGCTCATAAACCGGAATCGAAGAAATTACCTCATTTATTCTCTGTTCGGAAATATCCCAATAGGTATGTATCCACCAGGGGTCTCTTGGTAAAATCGTAATACGATTATCCGCATATCGAAGAGGCAGGCTATAACGGTTATTATCGGCAATTGGTTCCTGGACTGCCGTGAATTTTACCTTCTCTATCTCAACTGATTCTTTCTGTGCCTGAAAAGAATAAACAGGCGCCTGAGGCATAGGTTCTTTTTTGAGGGCAATCTTCTTTTTCTTGGTTGTTTTGGGAATTATATGTTTAACTGAGGATTTTTTGATTATTTTTTTTATATTTTTTGTTTTTTTGGATGTCTTTGAGGAAATTTTTTTCATAAATACCTCTTTTCAAGTGAAAGAATTTTACCACCTATATATTTGCCTGTCAACAACTTAAAATACCAAGATCTGGACAAGGCTAAAAATGCTCAATTTTCTAATGTTTAAGCGAACTTATCTTTGTTTGCAAGGTACCCATGGGGCAGATTGCGCACCAGGCTCTTTCCCGTATGGGTATGCCCAAGATAACGGCAATTACTGTAGTAATTATACACATCCTCACAAAAACAAAACCTATCGCAACGGGATTTTTTGGAGAAATTATAAGCTGGAGGATAAAAAAACCCATAAAAACCGCAAAAAACAGCCACTTAAACCAGAGCTTTAAGAAAATTTTAGGTATTTTGTTGCGCAGGCTGAACCTGCTTAATATTAAGTCTAAAAACGCTCCTCTCGGACAAAGGTGTGAACACCAGAACCTGCCTTTGAAGTAAGAAAGGGTAAGGAAAAACAACATCATCAAAAAAACCAGATAACCCAAAAGGGGGAAAAATAACCCGCCGATTACTATAAGCGGCAGGAACCAAAGCATAATTGATTGCAACAGTATTTTCTTATTCATATTCCAAAAGACTGGTTACTTGCCAAGCCTTGAGGCGATAGCGGGTATACAATGTAAATCTATCATGCTTTGCCCTTCTTTTTGGTTTTCGATTGCTTTACTTTCTTTTATAAGAAAATTCTTCTGATTAGTTTTTTCACCGATAAGGCTTTCAAATAAATTTTTACTTTCTTCTGCCCTGCTTAATGTAAGAAGTTTTTTATAAACCTTAATGCAAATATCAATAATCTCCAGTCCGAGCTTAACTGCTCCTTCCAGAGAGAAACTTTCCGGATTGATCTTGCAATATTGGCATTTTTTTTCTAATACGAAATCATCAATGCCGGCGTTTTTCAAATAATCCTGCAGTATTTTAATATTATCTTCGGCTATGTCGGAAAATTTTTTAAATTCCGAGCGTATCTTTCCGTCACGCATCAGCGAAAATAGATGCCTGCAGCAGTTAGACAAGGTGCTTTCGGCGTCTATTGCGTTTTGCAGTTTTTCGATAAATTCCTGGCTTGAATCACTTTGGTTATAACTATCAATCATAGCTATCTCCCCCTAATGTAATATATCACTTAACCTGCTCAACTGTTTTAATTTCTGGTATTTCTTCTTTCAGGCGTTGCTCAATCCCCATCTTTAAAGTATAGGTGCTCATAGGGCAGCATCCGCAAGCGCCCTTAAGGCGAAGCTTAACTACACCGTCTCCGGTTACATCAACCAGTTCGACGTCTCCACCGTCTGCCTGAAGGGCTGGCCTTATTTCTTCTAATGCTTTTTCTACTTTCTCTTTTAGCATATTAAACCTCCTTAATGAGGCTTCACCGAGCGCAAGTCAAAGATGCGCGCGAAGTGACAGCCGAATTAACCCCGAAGTGCTTCGTTTAAATTTCCTGGCTAAAAGGCGTGTCTACGGCAAGGAAATTTAAAACGATAAATAGGCACAAGGGGTTCAACAGAATTATCTTTATGCGGATATCCACGCTCCGCAGTACCCCTCTGCTATCAATAACCTATGAAGCTTTCTATCTGCACGTTTTCTTTTTCGCACCCTAAGTCAAAACACAGACCCTTCATCGTTGTGACCATTCCCGGCGGGCCATAAATAAAAATTGTGCGGCTTGTCAGATCGATAACCTTTGCTGCTATTAAATTTTTGTCTATAAATCCAAACACACATGTGTCATCTTTCGGCGCGCAATCGGTGATCGTATATATTATTTTTATATTATTGTTGGCGCATCTTAATGAGTCAAGTTCTTTTCTAAAAGCTATATCCTCTTCTCTTCTGTTTGAATAAAACATAAGTACATCCGTGTCCAACCTCTCTTCACATATATATTCCAATATTGAAACAACCGGGGTTATGCCTATACCGCCTATCAAAAAGGCAATACTCTTCATTTCTTCTTTGAAAACTATGCTTCCAAGCGGAGCCTGCACTAATATTTCTTCGCCCTTAACCAGATTAATGAGTTTGTTTGAAAATTCGCTTTCGCTTAAACGCTTAGTGACCTCGATATAAGGCTTTTGAGGCGAGCAGGAAAACGAGAGATATTTATTCAAATCTTTATTCTTCCTGTTATTTTCGTCAAAAACAAGCTGCAGGAATTGCCCTGGAATAAAATTTATTTTTTCAGGCGGTAAAAAACGGAAACTCATAACCGTGGGGGTTCTTTTTACCTTTTCGATAAATTTTACTCTTACTTCCTTCATAATCCGCTTGAGGCTATAACCTCTTTTATAAGCTTGGCTGATTTTTGGAAACTGGCTATTTCCCCAGGCGCAAGCTCTGGCTTAAGAAGCTCCCTTACCCCTTTTCTATCTACAACTGCAGGCACGCTCATATAAACATCAGCTACATTGTAATAATTATCTACAAGAGAAGAAACCGGCAAAATAGAATTTTCGTCTTTTAAAATAGCGCTGGTTATCCTGGTAAGCGCAAGGCCTATGCCATAGGAAGTCTCTCCTTTTTTTTCGATAACTTCATAGGCAAAATTCTTAACTTCGCTAAATATTCCGCCAAGGGTCGCCTTTACGTCGCATTTATTGCTGCACATAGGGCAATAATCCTTGAACAAAACTCCTCCAATCATTGCGCGGCTCCACACCGGAAATTCACTGTCTCCGTGCTCGCCCAGTATATAAGCGTGGACATTACGTGCATCTATGTTGCAATGTTTGGATAATAAAAGCTTAAGCCTTGCGCTATCTAAAACAGTTCCTGAGCCTAAAACCTCGCGCCATGGCTTTTGAGAAATTTTATAAGCTGCGTAGCTTAGCACATCTACCGGATTTGTTACAATAAGGAATACCGCATCTTTTGCATGGCCCATTATTTTGGGGATTATATTTTTATAAATATCTACGTTTTGTTTTGCAAGCTCTAAACGCGATTGCCCCTTACTTTGTTTTGCTCCAGCAGTGATAACTACAATATCGGAACCTTCTAAATCAGGGTAATCGCCGGCTTTGATATCAACCGGGTAAACAAAAGGCATACAGCTTGCAAGGTCCATAACCTCGCCGGTAAGCCGGCGTCTGTCAACATCAACAATAACTATTGAGCGCGCGAGATTTGCCATCATTAAACTGTAAGCATAGCGCATGCCCACATTGCCCGCGCCTATAATTGATACTTTTGGTTTTAGCATTTTTTTGCTGCTTTATAAGCTATGACGCAATCACTACCCGACAGAGTATATTATTATAACGCTGGTTTAACCGGTGTCAAAGACTTAAGTCCGTCCGGAATTGATACTTTTCTACTTTTACAGGCTACAACATGGCAAAAAGCAAAGAATAAATATTTTTTCATAAATGATACTTAAAGCTGGCTTAAAACCATAAGTTTGATAAAATATTGATATGGCTAGATTGAAAAATTTAATTTTTTATCTTCGTATTAAAAAATTGACAATATCTGCAGCTGAGTCCGTCAGCGGCGGTTATCTGTCTTATCTGCTCACAAAAACACCTGGAAGCTCAAAAGTATTTCAGGGCAGTTTAATAGTTTATTCGCTTGAAAGCAAAAATAAACTACTGCGCATTCCAATTCCTCTGCTTAAAAAAACTCAGGGCGTTTCAGAAAATATTTCAATCCTCCTTGCGAAAAGAACAAAACAATTTTTTAAAACAGACCTGGCGATTTCTTTGGTGGGTTTTGCTTCAATCCCGGCTCAAAAGGGTAAAAAAGCAGGCACAATATTTATGGCTGTCGCGGATAGATATGGTGCGATCTCAAAAAAAATCCTGATTAAAGGAAGCAGGGATTATGTTCGTAAACAAGCAAGCATTTTGGCTATCGAATTAATCTGCAAAAGAATAGCCGGCACCCGATAAACCCTCTTTTCTAAAATGCGTTTATTCATAGCAATAGACATTCCGGAAGATTTAAAAGAAAAATTATCGCGCATAGTTACCAGGCTTAAAAAATACGATCTTGACGCAAAGTGGGTTAATACTTCAAACGTTCATATGACTTTAAAGTTTTTAGGTGAGGCCTCCGAAGAACAACTCGATAAAATTAAAGACACAATAAACATGATAGCCGGTAATTTTAGCAGATTGGAACTTAACGTAGGCAGCTTTGGTTTTTTCCCTAAAGAAACATCGCCAAGAGTATTTTTTATATCGACAGACAATGAGGAAACATTAAGAAATATCTCGCTGCAGCTTGAAGATAAACTTGAAGTATTAGGTTTTGCTAAAGAATGCCGTTTCAAACCGCATCTTACCCTTGCACGATTTCGCAGCAAAAAAAATATTGATTGCCTTAAAAATGGAATAAAGAATATGGCTATTGAGGCTAAATTTGAAGTTTCTGAAATAATTCTTTTTAAAAGCCTGCTTAAGCCTGCAGGGCCTGTTTATGAAAAACTATTCAGTGCAGCTCTAAAATAAAAATAATTGCTTTATTTTTTAAACGAATAATCTGGCTATTTGCAGCGCTAAGCAATGAATTAAAGTTCAGCCATAAAATCATCGCCCGGCTTGCGCTGTTTAAGCGCTAAATTTTTATCAATCAGTTGAAAACCGTGTCATCTTCTGCCCAAAAATCCGTATCGTACCCTAAAACTTCTCCTGTAGCTTTATCAACAAATACCCATAAACCAGCGCCCATAACATTTTCTTTAAAATAAAGATAGACCGCCTGATAATCTTTGTCTTTCAGTTCCGGATATTCTTTTTCTGGAGCAACAAAGTATTCTTTAATGTTTTTATTATCATCATCATATATTTCATCCATTTCTTCTGTTTTATAGCCTAACTGCCTTGCTGCGCTGATTGCAATCTGAACTATTTCTTCTTTTGCTAACTGATTGCTTTGCAAGAATGCAGCTCTTGGCATAAAACATATCATAATAAAAAATAAACATAAAAATAGTATTTTTGACATCTTTTTTACTTTTATTTTCTATCGTCCTTCTGCTGCTGTACTCTGTTACCTGATTTCTATGCCACAAACAGCCTTACTATCCAAAGCGCAATCAAAGAATAAAATCCAGCCATTAAATCATCACCAACCACACCAGGTGCGCCTTTTAAGCACTCGATTTTATCGATAGGCCAAATTTTAAAGGCATCAAATATGCGGAAAAGTATGAAGGCACAAACAACAAACCTGATATCATAGGGAACAAACAAAAGGGATAAAAGCATGCCCGAAAAATCATCTATAACTATTTTTTTGCAGTCTTTTTCGTTGAAAATTTTTTCTGCGCGCCCGGACAGTAAAAAAGAAAGCAATATTGAAATGCCGGTGAAAATTAAAAAATAATAGTTCGCCCCTATAAGCAGAAAAATAATGACTGCAACAACTGAGGCAAGTGTTCCGCTTAGAAGCGGCGCGTAGCCTACGCCAAAAAGCGTCGTTATCGCTATGGTCAGCTTATCAAACAAAGTTGTTTTTGTCATATTGTTAGATTATTGAAAACAGAAGTTTAAAGGCTGAATTTAGATTTCAAAATGTCTTAATCAGCCGCCGGTTTATCCAAAAATAATACACGCCGGAAAAAAGTGTGATAAAGACAACATACCACATCATTGCAAGCGTTACTTTTGCATACAGGAAAATAACGATGGGCTGTTGCGGAAATTTCATGAAAAGCAGTAATGCTATGAAAATAACAACTATTCCGGCAACTTGCGAAACTGTTTTATGTTTACCCCAACGTTTAGCCTCAAGAACTTCCCCTGATTTTAAAACATAGAGCCGAAGGCCTGTGACTATGAATTCTCTAAGCATTATTACGGCTACCATCCAGGCATTTACCACTATCTTAAGCTGCAAGAACGCCAAAAAAACT
>JAQVOZ010000207.1 GCA_028702365.1 Candidatus Omnitrophota bacterium
CGCCAAAGGCGAAGTTTTCTCCAGCATACATCCAAGTGTTTTTATTGTCCAAGTAAGGTAATCTAAAGAACTGTAATTTTTTGAATTAAAATAAATGGTGCGCGAGGTGGGACTTGAACCCACACGGCTTTCGCCATACGCCCCTCAAACGTAAGTGTCTGCCATTTCACCACTCGCGCTACAGAGTTTTCAGATTGGTCAAAAACTTTTAGCTTCTACGAGATTTTATTTAGTTTGGTAACTTATGGTGGCAATAACATTGGAGAAAGTTTCACCTGCGGCGAAACGTTATTGACACCACTCGCTTATATTTTCAAAGATGATAAACGGTGGCAACAGCATTGGAGAAAAGTCCGCTTTCGGCGGACACTGTTGACACCACTCGCGTCTAAACCATTTTATCTTTCAAAGAATTTATAAAACTTCTAACTTATAGCGCTAATAACAGCTTTCTATATATACCACACAACTATTTTTCTGACAACTAGATTTATATACTTCTGCAGAAGAGCTTAGTACTTCTGTTCGGTTCTTTTATCAAAAATATATTTACTTTGAGCAAACTTCTTTGCAAAACCTTTTACTTCTGCGCCAAGCGAACTTATTTGCGCGGTATGCGTGAATTCTCTGTATAAATTTGTTATTATGCCTATAGAAATGGTAATGAATCTGAACTTATGGATTTCATTATCGCGGCCTTTTGTTTCGATAAAGCCTTTTATCCTGTCTTTTTCGTCAAAAAATTTGGGAGATATTTTGTCAAAATCCGCTATTATTTTTTTTGCGATTTCTTCGCCCTTTTCCGGCGAGGTTATTACAAAGAAATCATCTCCGCCGATATGGCCGATAAAATCACTTGCTGCGCCTTTTTCCTGGATAGCGTTGATTACAATGCGGGCGGTCTCTTTTATCGCTTCATCGCCCCTTTCAAATCCATAGTAATCATTTAATGCTTTAAAATTATCCAAATCAATATAAAGGGCGGAAAATTTTTCTTTGCTTTTTATCTTTTCATCCAGCTCCCGGCTTATCGAAACATTTCCGGGAAGGCGGGTTAGGGGATTTGCATCTAAATTTATACTAGAACGCCTGATAAGCATGCGTACGCGCGCAGTAAGTTCCTGCGGAGAGAAAGGTTTAACCATATAATCGTCAGCGCCGGACTCAAGCCCTTTTACCTTGTCTTCAACCTCACCTTTACCGGTAAGCATAAGTACCGGCAAGTGTAAAAGCAGCGGGTCTTTTCTTAAGACTTTACATATTTGCGGGCCCTGGATGTCGGGGAGTACATAGTCTAAAACCAAAAGATCAGGTACTTCTTTTTTTAGTTTTTCTATAGCTTCATTGCCGAGGGCGGCGCTAATAACTTCATACTCTTCTTCCAGGGTAGCTTTTAGAAGCTCCAAAATATCGGGATCGTCGTCAACTACCATAATTTTAAGTTTTATCATATTTAAATATTTTTTTCCTTTACCAATTTTAGAGTGAAATAAAAAGTGCTTCCTTTTCCTATTTCCGATTCAATCCATATTTTTTCTTTGTGTATTTCGATAATTCTTTTGACTAAAGACAGGCCTAACCCGGTCCCCTTAGCCTTGGCATCTGTTACATTATCTACTCTAAAAAATTCCTGGAAAATCTTCTCCAGATTTTCTTTTTCTATTCCATAACCTGTATCTGCTATGGCGACAATTGCCTGGCTGCCGGAGGTTTTAACGCTTAGTTTTATCTGGCCGCCGTTAGGCGTAAATTTAACGGCATTACCGATTAGATTTATCAATACCTGGTCAATAAGGTTTTTATCCATATAAACGGAAAGCGCCTCAGGCGCGTCCAAAACCAATTTTATTGCTTTTGCCTGCATTTGAGGAGAGAGGAATTCACCTGCATCCCTGATTGATTTTGCTATATCCGCAGGGGCTATATTTACTTCCGTTTTCCCCGATTCGATGCGTGCGATATCCAAAAGAGTATTTACCATATTTACAAGCTTATTGACGTTTTCATCTATCGTTTCTAAACGTTTCTTGGCTTCTTCAGGGAGCTTTCCGAATTTCTCGGCAACCAGCAGCGAAGAAAATCCTTTTACGGATGTAAGCGGAGTGCGTAATTCGTGCGATACGTTGGAAATGAAATCTGATTTCGCCTTGCTTATAGCTTCTATCTCACGCAAACTTTTAACTAATTCATTTGTCCTTTCTTTTACTTTTTTCTCAAGCTCATCTTTTGCATTATAAATTTCTTCAAAGAGTTGAATGTTGTCGAGGCACTGGCCAAGATACATGCAGATGATTGAAAAAATTTCCTTTTCTGCGCGCCTCACGTCAGTTGGCATAACAAGGTTGGCCAAAACAAACACGGCATATATTTTTTCCCGCGCTTTTATCGGGGAGATTAAAAAATCTTTTGTTTGAAGGGCAGTTATCAATTCTGAACCTGCTTCGGTATCAGACGAGATTAAAGGTATAGCCTGGATAAAGTTCTTTTTATATTTTACAAAATCTTTCAGGGTATCTATTTCTTTGGGCTCAAAACCGATAGTCAACTTTATCTCGCCTTCCATTGTGAGTATTAGCCCCTTTTTAAAACCCAGGTCATTTATCGTTTTTTCGTCTATTTGTGAAAAGAGATTTTCCTTATCCAGAATACGCAGCGATGCAATTATGAGATTTTTAAGGAGAGTAAGCTTGTTAAGTTTATCTTCCACTTCTTCCTGATAGAGTTTCAGTTCCATATCGCCCTTGATTATGAGTTTTGCCTGATAATCAAGTTCGCGGACTGTTTTATTAAGGCTCTCGATATTT
>JAQVOZ010000208.1 GCA_028702365.1 Candidatus Omnitrophota bacterium
TATTGTTACTTCATTGCCAATAAATTCATCGGAAGAAACCTGAAGCTGGGCAGGCTGATTGCTTTGAGTGCGCAGCATCATTGAAGTCTTAACCGTTGCGCTTTTATCCTTTTCCATAGCTTTTAATACCACCGGGAATTCTCCGCGCGGAAGAACTAATCCTGGCCCCGTAATACCTATATTTTTAAAAAATTCTTCGGCAGATTCCACAACTACGACTCTTATCTCTACCTGCTTCTCGAAAACATCCAAACTTTCAATTACTCTGCCAATAAGTTCTATGTTTTGGGGATAATCTACGATAATTATGCTGTTTGTGCCGGCGTTATAAGATACTTTCCCCTGTCCGCTCTTTAAATCAGCAACTACTTTATATATCGACTGAGCATTTCCATATTTCACCTTAAATATCTTAAGTTCTGTACCCTGCGCGAAACACAAAATAACCGCACCTAATAAAAAAATTGCGGTGAACGTTATTATTCTTTTCATAGAGCCTATTATTTTTTGATAACCTTAAAAGTGCTATAGGCTATTTCGGTCCTGTTACCATCCGTAAGCACTATTCTTAATGTCCAGGAATAGACTTGCCCTGCTTCAAAATAAGTTGACGGGATTTTGAGAGGATAATTACCGGGCTGTACATTTTCCTTATAAATCAGATCCGAACCAAAATTGTTGGCAGTTTTATAAAGCCGGAATTGCGTATAATACACGAACACTCCGGGGGTCTTTATCCATCTAAATTGCAACGAATCTTTCCCGGTTAAATCTATATCTTCTGTTGTAGGATATAATAACGTAGGGGCTTCAATACCCTCGAATAAAGCAAAACGATTTCCATACGAGGGAGGCATGACAAAAACAAAACTTAATAATAGGAAAAATAAACTTAAAAGTGAGATGTTTTTGCAACTTTTGCTAAACATATTAACCTCCGCTTTCCTGTAATTTTATTTAATTGAATGTTGGAAATTTAAAAAAATCGTATTTATATATTTTATTCAGGCTGCGCCGGCTTTACCACAGAAACCAACCCCTGAGCAACTTCTTTGCTTAGTGACATTGTGGCTGCGCTTAAAGCCTCTGTTAAGCCGTAATAATTATGCGGGTATATATCATGACGGAATTCCGATCTTTTTGTAAATACTGCCCGCTTTTTTTCTAAATCTATGATTGACCACTGCGTTACAAAAAGCAAATCATGATTAAGGTTATTCTCCAATTGAACAACATCCACAATTACCTGATATTTTACCGCAATAGTCAAATCCCACGGAAACATTTGAAGTGATGTTTTGGGAATTATGAGCGTAAGATCGTTGTTAATCAGGCGCGCCAGGGCAAAATCAAGAGATTCTGCCCACCGGTTGAATTCATCAAAAAAAATTGTTTTGTCTTTGTTGTTAGTAACAATCTGGGGGCGGTTAAGATACTCAGGAATCCTCACCGGGCCTATACCTATAATTGTATTAGCGGGGATATTAAATTCCTGGCTATTTTTTTCTTTATCCGAAGCATAAAGCGTATAAAACCGCGGATTGGGGCTGTTTGACACAGACATACATCCGTTTAAGAATAAAATAAAAACCACGCAAGCGATAAAGCAATAACGGTTAGGCTTATTTTTTTTCATTTTCTGCTCCTTTCTTAGGAATCTGCTTTCCTTTTAAAAGTGATTCAGGATGCTTTTCAAGATATTCAACAAGAAAACGCAAGGACCGGGCCGCCTCAGACACTTCCTGAAGCATGTTATTTAATCCGTAAGAGCCTCCTGAATTTATCAGATTATTTATTCCGGTAACGGTCTGTTTTAAATTATCCGCTATATCCTTAATAGGCAACTGGTTCATAACGTCAAAAATGGCCGGGGATACCGGTAAAGTGGGCAGCTCAGGGTATTTTTCAACAACCCCATACATCTTTATTGGCTCATCAGGATAAAAATCAAAACCAATCATAAGCTGGCCGGTTATAAAGTTTTGCACCTCTAATCCTGCACGTAGTCCTTTCGTGATAAACAATTCATAATTAGGGTAGCCTATTCTTTCGGGAAAACCTTCAACTCGGGACAACTCAACTTCAATAACCACTCCGATTAATACTTTTTTGCTTTTCGAGTCATAAATCGGGCTTATGTCTGTTACGTTGCCGATTTTCACCCCGCGAAAAATAACCGGGGCGCCTGAAGAAAGGCCTTTTACTGACCCATCAAAAAATAAAACGTATTTATCCGCTTGTTTAAAAAGCGCCCCTGAGCCAAAAATAAGTATGGCTGCAATCAACAAAGCTACCGCTCCGACTACAAATGCGCCGATTATCTTTTTGTTTGCTTTTTTAATCATTGTACACTCCTTAAATTTTCCGACGATGCGGAAAATTTAACCCGAAGCGCTTCCGGTAAATTTTCCTGGCCGTAGGCCGAGAAAATTTACGGGATATTTAGGCGCAAGGGGTCATTTCTTTCCTCTTGTCAAAAACCCAATAACATTGGAATTTTTGGAATTAGCCAGCAAATCCTTAGGGCTACCCTCAGCAACAATTGTTTTGCTATTTGCATCAAGAAATACCGAATTATTTCCTATTGCAAAAATACTGGCAAGCTCATGTGTAACCACCACAAAAGTAGCGCCCAAGGTATCTCTTAACTTTAATATTAAATCATCAAGCATACGCGCATTTATCGGATCAAGCCCGGCGCTAGGTTCATCGAAGAAAACAATATCAGGGTCAAGCGCAATAGCCCGAGCAAGGCCTGCACGTTTACGCATTCCTCCGCTTATCTCGGAA
>JAQVOZ010000209.1 GCA_028702365.1 Candidatus Omnitrophota bacterium
ATCATTATAAATTTTTCCAAATCATAGGTTCTAAATTCACGTTTAAAATATTGAAAGCTTAAACGCACTGATTCTATAAATTTATCCGTATCGAGCACATTTCCTTTTTTGGCTATTGTTATATACTGGCTGAAAACCGGCAAGTCTTCATAGAAGAAAGTGAGGTAACTTTCGCTGTCTGTAGCGTCCAAAAGCGCAAAATTCTTTATCTGCGAGAATTGCTTGGAAGTTTTCAATACTTTCACAAGAGACAAAGAAGAAGGTTCAATAGTAACCGTCATAAGATTGAGATGCGAGAACATCTCCTGAACTTTATAAATATTGGTTTCTCTAATACCCACAAAAGAGATATTAAGTTTTTTCTCTTTTGGATAACGGACATAACTATAATCCCACATTAGTTCCTCAATTTTGAATGGGATATATTTTTCAATCTCAAAGACCAAAGAAGAATCTATATTCTTTTTAGTCATTAGCGGCATTTCCAGCGACCGGAATATAAAATCCTTGTCAGCCAGGGAAACATAAACTTCTTTCTCTTCTGAACCAATCTCCCGTAAAATTTTATTAATAAGCGCCTGCCATCTTATTTCTTCGTTAAGGCTTTCCACCTTTGCTTCTTCTTCTACGGAAGATAAATCATACTTTACCGAAGAAAGCACTTTTTTTCCTTCCATGGCCACCGCGCCTATTGAATTTAGCCCCAAATAAATACCTATCTTTTTTTTGCCCATAATTTTATTTAATTGTATTTTTGAGCCATTCGTCTATATATTTCCTGTCAAAACGCCAAACTTTTCCAACTTTAAGTCCGGAAATCTTTTTTTGATGCAACCAATTGTAAATGGTCTGCTTTTGCAAACCAAGATATTCCGAAAGTTCGTTAATTGTCATTAATCTAGGTAATCTTTTTTTTCTCATTTTTATTTATAAGTTAATGGTAATATCATTTAAATATATATTTATATTTACGTCAAGAATAATTTATCATAATTTATCATAATTTACTATATATTGTATATAATAATATATGCTACTATATATTGTAGTAAAAAAAATCCCTTAATTTATTGGCATTTTTTGAGGATAAAAACATAGTGCTTAATTTAACATATGCATAATTAATATTATAATATATATATATAATACCTATATACAACCATACCTTGAAAAAGTGTAAATTATCTCAATATTATCGCCTAAAAGAAACACCGCAGAGATAACAGCTTGCACTTTTCTTAAACTATGGCTTAAAAAAATGGGGAAAAATCAAGGGACAGCTATGCTAATCTAGTTGTTTCTTTAATAATCAGGCTGGTTTCAAAAATTGGCTGGCCATATAAGAAGAACGGCTGTATGGAGAGCTTTTCACTTTTTTAAACCCAAGATTATATGCCATTTTCTCTAAAGAAAGGAATTTAGCGGGAGTAATGTATTCTTTAACAGGATAATGGCTTAATGAGGGCGCCAGATATTGCCCTAATGTAAGAAAATCACAGTCAGCACGGAGCAAATCATAAAAAACATCAATGACTTGTCTTTCTTCTTCACCCAAACCAAGCATAATTCCGGATTTGGTAAAAATATTCTTGTTTAATTCCTTAAGGGTTTTTAGCACGCTTAAGGAACGTTTATAGCTTGCTTGCGGCCGGATGTCGGCGTAAAGATGGGGAACGGTTTCTAAATTATGGCTTATAACATCCGCCCTGGAATTAGCAACTTTGGTTAATGGGCCCGCTTTCCCTAAAAAATCAGGTATCAAAATTTCTACCTTCTTAGAGCTATCCAGATTTTTTATTTCTTCTATGGTTTTACAAAAAAGCTCTGCTCCTCCATCAGCAATATCATCTCGCGTAGGAGAAGTAATTACTATGTAGGATAAATTGAGCCGTTTAACTGCCTCCGCTATACGTTTTGGCTCATCCCAGTCAATTCCAGAGGGCTCTTTTTTATTAACGGCACAAAATTTACAATTACGCGTACAACTATCTCCCAAAATCATAAAAGTAGCAATCCCTTCGCCGAAACACTCGGAAACATTCGGGCAAAGCGATTCTTCGCAAACTGTATGTAATTTTAAAGTTCGAAGAAATTTTTTCATTTCATGGCAGGCGGTCAAGTTTAATTTTTTATCCAACCAGGAGGGTTTTTCCATAAAGAGGCAACTTAGGGGTTTTTATGCTCTACGTCAACGTTTATGTTCGTTTCTCCGCTGTCTTCTTTAAGCATTACTTTGCCTTGGAAGCTATCTTGTATTACGGCTTGAGCATTATTATAAATATATCTAAAAGGTAAATTTATATCTTTTGCTGTGTTATCGTCATTGACTATAAAATTTTTGGCACGGTAACCTAATTGGCCCAATTGCAAACCATACAAGAATGCATTATTATACGAACGGCGCATGAGGTCACTTTCAACAAGTTTATGGATTTGCGGGCTAAAACCCAAAAATGCAGACATTAAAAGCGTAAGCCCCAAAATAATAGAAGCTACTATGGTAATCATTTTTTTACATCAATAAACCAGAAACGCAGCCCTTGCGTTCTTGAGATCTGCGCGTGCGGCGCTATTGTCCCTCTTGTGGTGATGGTTACCGTAATAAAATTTGGCTCATATCCTTCATACCACGTAAACTCTACTGCCGGCTGATACTTGGCATCGACCAAAGCAAGAATTTCCGGAGAACGTTTAGGGCGTCCGGTTTCATCCAAAACTTCCAATATCAAGCCTCCATTTTGTATGCGGTATTCATACCAGGTATTATCACTATCATTATCCGGCGTTAC
>JAQVOZ010000210.1 GCA_028702365.1 Candidatus Omnitrophota bacterium
AAATACTTTCGCCTTTGCTGGATACGATAGTAAGAAGCGGCCTTGGTACTATAGAAATTACTATGAATACCAAAGACGCGCCATTGCTTATAAAAAAATGCGTAAAGCAGGCAAAAGGCCGTTTGAATGTAGGTGCCGGCACAGTCCTTGATATGGAATCGCTTAAGGAGGCATTGGATGCAGGCGCGAGTTTTATTGTTATGCCGGTTTTGATAAAAGACGTTACAGCCTATTGCGTCGAAAATCATATCCCGGTTTTTCCCGGAGCTTTCAGCCCGCAGGAAATATACGATTGCTGGCAGGCGGGTGCCACAATGGTAAAAGTGTTTCCGGCGGGGTTCTTAGGCCCAAAATATTTTAGGGAAATAAAAGGCCCGTTTAAGGAAATTGAGCTTCTTGCCTGCGGAGGAGTAACTGCAGAAAATATGCCTGAATATTTTCTGTCTGGTGCAAGTGCAATCGCCTTCGGTGCAAGCATATTCAGGAAAGATTGGCTTATAAAGAAGGATTTTAAAAGCATTGAAGAGGCAATAAAAAAATTTCTTATTAAATAATATTTAAGATATTTTCCTTATTTAACGGCTTCATTTCTCATCTTAAATTTAAGCTTTTCTGTCTGTTATGGATATAAAAATTTATCCGGAATTTCAGGCACTGGTTAAAGAAATGAAGCCCTTATTTGACGAAGCCTTCCTCAAGCTCAAACCAGTTATTTCAGAGTATACTTTTACAAATCTATATTGCTGGAGGGAAGCTTATAAATTTTCCGTTTCAATGCTTGATGATTTTATTATTCTGCGTTCAGGCGAAGGCAGTCTGGCGCAGTTTTTTCCGCCTTTAGGTATTGGTGAGGCAAAGCCAGTCATTCAAAAAATAATCAACGATACAAAAAAACCATTTATACGTCTGCCTGAAGAGCTTGTGAGTGTTTTTGAGGATGATAGCTTTTTTAAAGTTGAATTTGACATGGATAACAGCGATTATTTATATAAAGTAGAAGATTTAAATTTACTTAAAGGCAGGAAGTACGATGCCAAAAGAAACCTTATTAAAAAATTCAAGTCCATATATGAGTATGAATACGTGAAATTAAATTCTTCGAATGCAGCCGCGTGCCTGGACTTTGAAGAACGTTGGTGTTTGGAAAAAAATTGTGACAAAGTAGAAGGGCTGAACAAAGAGCGGCAGGCAATAAGAGAAATGATAGGTAATTTTGGCTATTTTAACCTTATCGGTGCGGTAATAAAAGTAAAGAAAAGTATTTGTGCGGTTGCAATTGGCGAAAAACTTAATCCCAATACGCTTGTAATGCATGTGTTAAAAGCTGACCCAAATATGCAAGGCCTCTATCAGGTAATGCTTAATGATTTTATTTTGAATGAGGCAGATGCATTCGAATATATAAATTTAGAACAGGACTTGGGTATTGAGGGATTAAGATTGGCAAAGTCATCGTATCATCCGTTTAAAATTGTTAAAAAATATACGGTAAGTTTAGTATAAGCTATGGACATTCCAAACTCAAACCAGAATAACCGCATAAAATCAATTATTGCCGAAAGCTGGTCAATAGGCTGGCCGATGACGCTAATAATGTTTTTTCAGTTTTTAATAGGGCTAACCGACGTATACGTAGCCGGCAAGTTCGGCAAGGAAGTGCAGGCAGCGTATGGAATAGCGTTTCAGCTGTATTTTATTTTCATTATCATAGGAATTGCGTTTAGCGTTGGTTCGGTTTCCGTCATTTCAAGGCTTTTTACTTCCGAAAAAAAAGATGAGTTCGGCCATGCCGTAAATTCTTCTCTCCTTGCAGCAGGGCTCGCCGGTATTTTTTTTACGCTGATTGGAATAATTTTTTCAAAACCTATCATAGGTTTGCTTGGCATACCGCAGGTGCTTAAAAGCTATGCGTCGATATTTTTAACCATATACTCGTGCGGATTTGTTTTTGACTATATACTTCTAAATACAAACGGCACCTTGCGAGCCTGTAAAATGATTAAAAAATCTCTTTGGACAATGACTATCGCCTGCGCTTTTAACGTGGTGCTTGATTTTACTCTGGCATTGCATACTCCTCTTGGTTTTAAGGGCATAGCTATCGCTACGGTGATAAGCTTATTCGTAGGGACGGTTTTAAACATCGCCTACGTAAGAAGAATAATACGGATAAGTTTTGATTTTTCTTTGCCCGTAATTAAGAAAATTTTAAGTATAAGCTGGCCATCGGGAATACTTCAAATTGTCTGGCAATTGGGCGTCATGGCGCTTTTTTTGATAATAAACGCCCTTCCTGACAACAACATTGAAGTTATGGCTGCGTTTACAAATGGTTTAAGAATAGAATCAGCCATATTCCTTCCCGCTTTTGCTTTTAATATGGCTAATGCTGTTTTAGTGGGTAATCTCCTCGGCAAAAAGAAAGAGGAAGAGGCAGCTCACACAGGCGCAGCCACAGCAGGGCTTGGAGTGCTTATTATTATTTTTCTTACTTTGATAGTCCTGCTTAACGCAAAGCATATAGCAGTGCTGCTGTCAAACAATCCAATAGTTGTAGAGGAATGCATGAAATATATTTATATAAGCCTTGTTTTCGAGCCGTTTATGGCGTGGGGTATTATACTTGGCGGAGGATTAAATGGTGCAGGAGACACGAAGAGCGTTATGTTCATCGTCACCGGCACTCTATGGCTAATACGTATCCCCCTGGCTTTCATCCTTGGTATTTCCTTAGGTTTTGGCGCAGCCGTCATATAGTGGGT